>NZ_JBALLY010000094.1:43099-52375 GCF_036963045.1 Bacillus sp. JJ864
AACTAACCATCAGTGGGGAATAAAGAGCCCCCACTGATGGAAGTTTCACTTTAAACCGTACATAGGGAAAGGGAGAAAAGAATGACTGAATATGAGCAAAAGGTCATCTTAGAATTACAACAGTGGAAAAGAAAAATTATCAAAAATTCTTCTGTAATGACACGTTTCTCTAAAACAGTTCAAACGAAAATGCAGCAGCTTATTCCGGGAAAAGTGCAAAAGATACTTACAGAAACAATTAAAACGATGGTGCAAGGTATTAGCATTGGCTCGAATTTCATCAAACCGAGGCTAAAAGAAACCGATTGGTCACTACAAAAAAGAGATGAAGAAGTATTAAAGAAGATAGATGAGTATAAAAAGGTTGCAGCTGCAGAAGGAGCCGGGACAGGAGCGGGAGGTTTTTTACTCGGGCTTGCTGACTTCCCGCTGCTGCTCAGCATTAAAATTAAATTTTTATTTGATGCGGCAACATTGTACGGCTATGATACGAGTAAACAAGAAGAGCGGTTATTTATTCTCCATGTATTTCAGCTTGCGTTCTCAAGCGATAATCACCGGAAAGAAATATGGAAGGCGATTGAGACGTGGGATACAAATAAAGAAAATCATATCGACTGGGAGAAGTTCCAGCAAGAATACCGCGATTATATTGACCTAGCCAAAATGTTGCAGCTCGTCCCTGTCATCGGTGCACCGGTGGGAGCGTATGCGAACTATCAACTATTGCAACGCCTTGGTGAAGTGACGATGAATTGCTATCGGCTGCGGTTTTTGCAGCGGGAAGGTAAGATGTGATAAGAGCTTTTTTAAATCATAGAAAGGAGCTGACTCGAAAAAGGACTAATGTCAGCTCCTTTTCATGTACTTGATGCGTCGAATCTTGTTGAAGAATCTTTATATCGTGTCGAAGCGCCGATATATTTTAAAAAGTGGTCGATATATTGTGAAAATCGCTGATATATTGAAAATATCGCCGATATATCAGTGAACATATAAGAAGGAGCTGATTCAAATGACATCTACATCTTTTTTGAGTCAGCTCCACTTTTCTTTATAAGTCTCTATTATGCAGAATACATCATGACCTGCACTTGCTTGCTAAATCATTGCGCGTGGCAGGAAAAGGCCCTGACCGCTACTATGCGCGGCCAGATGCTCTCGACCACTTAAAAAAATGCTTTTCTATCGGTTTTTCATAGAGTGACTGAGTAGTTACGATTTTTCAAAAATAGAATGCTAATCTGTAAAATTAAATATGTGTTTTTAATCATAGTAGATAGAAAAACAATATTATCATACAATGCTACACATTATATGAATAAGAGATACATCACTATTTGATAGTGGTGTGTTTTTTATTTTAGAAGACCTCATATACTGACATAACAAAAAAATAGATTTACTACAACAATCATTTTTGTATAATTAAATTAGAATATTTCGGAAAAGTTTTATAGGCTATATCAATTGTGATTGGAGTGCTAGTAGATGCAAACAACAAAAGTTTATCTTTATGTATTTAATACAATGTCAGACTGGGAATATGGATATTTAATCGCTGAACTAAACTCAGGAAGATATTTCAAGAAAGATTTAGCGCCTTTAAAAGTAGTTACAGTAGGAGTTCATAAAGAAATTATTACTACGATGGGAGGACTGAGCATAAAACCAGATATTTCCCTTGATGAGTGTACTCTTGAAGGGAAAGACCTATTCGTTTTACCTGGAGGGAATACTTGGAGAGAAGATATTCATCAACCTATCTTGAAAAAAATTGGTGAAGCTTTAAAGCTTGGCACTATTGTTGCTGCAATTTGTGGTGCAACTGAGGGTCTCGCGAATATGGGATACCTAGATTCTAGAAAGCATACAAGCAATGACTTAGAGTATATTAAAATGGTCTGTCCTAATTATAAAGGAGAAAAATTTTATGAGATGGGACCTGCGGTATCTGGTGAGAATTTGGTTACTGCATCAGGAGTAGCTCCTCTGGAATTTGCGATGGAAGTACTGAAAAAATTAGATGTATTTGCACCAGATACATTACATTCATGGTATAACCTAAATAAGACTCATAAACCTGAATACTTCTTCCAGTTAATGAATTCAATAAGTGGATGAGCTAAAGAAATCAACTGAGAAGTTTTATATTAGTTTAATTCAAGTGAATTTTATACGTTGTAGTATAAAAAGGATAAATCATACAGGTTTACTCTGTATGATCTATCCTTTTCTTTTTTTTCTCTATATAATGTGTAACATTATATTTAATCCCTTTAGAAACCAAGGTATAATAGCTTATTTCTTACTTTTAATAAAATAATTTTGCATTCTTTTTTGTTTTCTCATTTACAAATAGGAAGAGTAACCTCGATCGTTGTTCCTTTATTCACTTCACTTTCAATCCATATCTTGCCTTGATGCATTTCAATAATTTTGTAACAAATCATTAATCCCAAGCCAATTCCTTCTTCTTTAAGGCTATAAAAAGGTTCTCCAAGGTATGGTATACGTTCTTGAGGGATCCCGCAACCTTGATCAATAAATCGGATATTGATTTGATTATGATCGGCTTGATCAATTTGAATGACAATTTCTCCGCCCGTTGGCATCGATTCAAAAGCATTTTTTAAGATATTAATGAATACTTGTTTTAATTGATTCCCTTCACAATGGATTATTGGAATATTAGACATAATTTCTGTCTTCATTTGTATATTATTCATGAGTGCTTGGGGCTCTAATAGCATGACAACTTGATTCATTAACATACTTATATCATTAGGCTGAATTTTCACTGCCTGCGGTTTGGCGATTGCCATAAATTCATTCGTAATGCTTTCAATTCGATTAATTTCTGATGATACGATATTTATATAGTGGTGATTCTTTTCATTTTCCACTGTTTTTAATAATTGCATGAATCCTTTCATTGCCGTTAAAGGGTTCTTAATTTCATGAGCGATTGCTGCAGCTAATTGGCCTACAACAGCAAGCTTTTCAGATTTTCTTAATAATTCTTCCGTCTTGATTCGTTCGGTAATGTCTCGAGAAATACTTAAGAAAACTTCTTTTCCATTCAACTTGAATACACGAATACTAAATTCAGTCGTTATCTTCTTTCCTGAAGGAAAAACATATTCGTCTTGTAGAGTAAAAGAATTTTCCCCGTTTTTAATTTTTTCTATTAATCTTTTTATAAGGGGAGAATCCGTAAAAACAAGATCAGAAAATGGCGTACTAACAATTTCATCTCTACTTAAATCAAACCGTTCACACCCAATCGCGTTTACTTCAATGAATTGAGTGAGAGTTCGATTTTTATCCAATTCTACCACGTATACGGCATCTGCTGCCTGTTCGAATAGGACGCGATATTTCAATTCACTTTCTTGCAATTGTTGATATAATTGCTGTCGTTCTTTTTCTGCTTGTTTTCTTTCGGAAATGTCCCTACATATTGCAGAGAGCGCTATTATATTCCCTCTTACATCTAGAACAGGTGAAACCGTTATACTTACATCAATTAAATCCCCATTTTTTCGTTGTCTAATGGTCTCTAATCTAGTAATTGTCGATTTTCCAGACAGAATATTTCGAACGATTTCTATCGATTCATCTATTAAGAAATCGGGTACAGAAGGAAATTTTTTACCGATCAGTTCTTGTATTGACCAACCAAATATCATTTCAAAAGCTTTATTAGTTTGTAAAATATGTCCTTCTCGATCAGAGATGACAATCGCATCTACGTTGTTATCTACAAATGACTCTAATAATTCTTTAGTCGTTTTTAATTCATTCTCCACTTTTTTTCGCTCTGTAATATCAATGGCAGAACCGACAACCTCAATTACTTTTCCATTTCGCTTAATTGGCCGAAGTGCGATTAAAGCAATGGTTTCATCATCTGGCCAGGGGATTTCAAATATAACTTCATTCCCTTCCCATGCTTGTACATAATACTTCAGTAATTGAGGAACGAGATGGGGAGGGATAATGGAAGGATCGATAGTACGTAAACTCTTGCCTACCACTTGTTCAGAATAAAATCCGTTTTGATAATAAAATTGTCCATCACACATCGTATGTATAAAGTGCGTATCTATTTTAATAAATTTAAAGATTCCTCCTTGCAGTTCATGAACAGTATCTTTCAACTCTTGCTTCGATCTTTTTAATTTGTGATTCATTTCAAATAACTCTTCTGTTAAGGAATATAACTTTTGATAAGCTTCCATCAGAAAAAGTCCGCTTAAAAGACCTATACTTGTAAATAATAAGCTTTGCATGTAAAGAATATTAGATATTACAGTCGGAATGAAGAATCCTCCTATCAATCGAATCATAGCCACATAACAAATTAGATAAAGAAAGCTAGCTTTAAACGGATGTAAGTTTTTGAAATATGTTTTAAAAATAGTATATATAATACCTACTCCTAATAATGTGACCACATACGGTCCACAATATCCATCCATATAAATAACACGCATGATCAAAATACCAAGTAACGTAATCCAACCGGCAGTACGACCAAAGTAAATAAATGAAAGAATGAGAGGGACAGCTCGAAGATCATAGTAAAACCCCATGTATTTAAAAGAAAAGGCCATCAAAATAACAGCAATAATCGCCCCATATATTTTTTCAATGAACTGGCTAGACTTAATCGCAAACACTTGGATGAATATAGTTGAACTAACTAGGAAAACAAAAATAAAAAGATTAATGAAAAAGTCCTTGATAAACATGTAGTGCCCCCCTTATATGAAACGAATTCGACAAAAAAGGAGAAAATCCTACAAATACTTTTATAGAAATAGATGGATAGTCTGTTTTTGTTTGTGACTAAATGTGCTGTTTTAGAGTAAATGATATAAATAGCAGCACTAGAGAATCTGAATTGTTTACCTTCAAACTTGAAATGTAATACTATTAGAAAGGAAGAGATTCCCTTTATATATCTTGTTTTCCAATTATGTTTTTAATATGATTATAGAGTCATAGAAAAAGTAGCATTAGATTATGAAGTAGAGGTGAAAGAATGCAACCATTAGAAAATGAAATTAATCCAAAGATGGTAAGAGTATGGCAAATTAGCTCGCTCATTACATCTGGAATCGGTCTTATTATTACAATTGCTTATTTTATATTTATGATGAAATTTGACTGGACAGGTTGGATATTTGGAGCACTTGTAATCGGTCTTCTTGCGTATGCACCGCTCGGTTATCTTGTATTTCCGAGTTTACGTCAGCGCTATTATAGTTACGAATTAAACGAAGAGGAAATGGAAATTCAAAAAGGGATGTTTACTGTAGAGAGAGTACTTGTACCGATGATTCGTATTCAGCATATTACAATTGAACAAGGGCCCATTATGCGTAAGTTTGATTTAGCTGAGTTGAAAATTTCAACAGCCGCAACAGCGCATAGTCTTCCTGGATTGACGATGCGCGAAGCTGAGAGATTAAAGCGCCAAATTGCAGAACTGGCAAAGGTGAGTGATGAGGATGTATAAGCGGCAGCATCCGATTACGATCTTGTTTGAGGTAAAGCTAAGTAGTATTTTACCAGTATTTTTTGTTTTCGTTGTGAAAGATGGGACATTTCCCTTTTGGTATTTGATCCCGCTTCTATTTATAGGCGCAGGAATTATTTTTAACCTCATTTCGTGGTATCACAAAATGTATTGGGTTGAAAATAATGTATTACATATTAAAGAAGGTCTTTTCACAAAGAAAGAAAGCTATTTAAATAAAGAGCGTGTACAAACCATTAATACGAGCTCAAATATTTTATATCAAATATTAGGTTTAACAAGACTTAAGATTGAAACAGCAGGCGGGGTTGGCGAAGCAGAGGTGCAGTTAGCAGGAATTACGAGCGAGGAAGCCGCAAGTTTAATTGCCATGTTAAATAAAAATAGCGATGTGAAGGATGAACCTGAATTAGAGATTGCTACGATTGAAAAGAAAGAACATAACACAGTCGCATATACATTAACGTGGAAAGAAATTTTACTAGCAAGTATTACATCGGGGAAATTTGGTCTTTTATTTTCCATTCTTTTCGTTTTAGCAGATAAAATTCGCGATATTATGCCGAATCATATTGTGAAGAAAATGGAGCATTATGTGGAAACGTATGTATCAAAAAGCGATATAGCCGGCTGGGTATATATGCTTGTTGCTTTATTATTATTATCATGGATTGTTTCAACAATTCAATATGCGTTGCAGCATGCGAATTTTACCATTTCACGTAAAGGAGATGAAATTCGCATTTCGCAAGGTTTGCTAGAAAGAAAAGAGCTTGTCTTGAAAGCGCACCGTATTCACGGGATTAAAATGAAAGAAGGGATCCTTCGCAAACCTTTTGGATATTGCTCTGTTCACGTAGAAGCCATTCAAAAATTTGAAGAAGGACAAACAGACGTAACGATCCATCCACTTATGAAAAAGAAAAAAGTGCTAGAGATGCTGCAATATTTACAATTGCCATATGACATAAACAGTGAGATGACAAGATTACCGAAAACGGCAATGAGACGTCATATGTTAGACAATTTTATTTTCGCTTGTATTGTAGCAGTACCGATTATCGGTTCGAGTATTTATTTTCACAAACACTTTCTACTTGCGTTATTATTACCACTTTTCTTAGTATCCATCTGGCTTGGCTATGCGCAGTACAAAGCAGGCGGATATCGAATTGATGGCGATCAGCTAACAATGTCATATCGCGGAATCGCCAAATATACTGTTTTTGTGAAAAGAAGACATATTCAATCCTTAAAGAAAAGTCAATCATACTTCCAGAAAAAAGATGCACTTTGTACATATAATTTCCATAATGCCTCGGCTGGTCATACGTTAGAACATGTACGTATGGAAGATGCGGAGAAGATGCAAAGTTGGTATAAGCGAGAGTATTGATATATCGGTGCTTCGACACGGGATAAAGATTCTTCGACGATGTTCGACGCGCTGGAAACACTAAAAGGAGCTGACAGAAGTCATCTCCTTTTTTAATATGGAACAGGGTTTTAAACTAGATTGATATTTTAGTTTGTGAATTAAAATGTAAATGTTTAATAATTTTACCAAAATTACTTTAAAATAAAAAGGTTTATCGAAAAATGTCAGAAATTTGTGCATTTTAATTGTTTTAAATTGAGAATTTTCTAAAATATCATTGCCTTTATTTTCTACTTTTTTTACATTGGTTTTGTAATATTAAAAATTTTGGCGAGGTGAATGTATGAAAGGGGAAAAAAGAAAAAGGCGATGGTATCGGTATGTAATTCAACTCATCGTGATGGCGTTAATTGTGTCTTCTATTCCGATGGAGACAATCGCGGAATCGATGAACAATGGCAAACCAGCGCAAGGGAACAAAGTTTCTTCTACTGAACAAACAAAGAAGCCGACTGAACAGAAACAAACATCAGACGGAAAATCTACTGAAGTGGTAGAAGAACGAACCGAACACGAAAAGGTGTTTGATAATAAGAATGGAACGTATACAAAGAAAGTTTACACAGAGCCCATACATATAGAGAAAGATGGGAAATTAGAAGAGATTCAACCAGAGCTTGTCGCAAAATCCTCACAAACAATTGCGACAAAAACAACGAAGTTAAAACCGACATTTCAAAAAAAGCTAGAAAAAAAGAATACGCAACCTTTGAAGTAGATGGTCACAAAGTTACGTATAAGTTAACAGGGGCAAAGGGTGAGAAAGAAGGGCTCCAACCATCTCAAGCTACGGCTACTTATGAAAAAAATGAGATTTGGTATAAAAATATTTTTCCAAACATCGATTTACGTACGATTACGTTTAATGACAAAGTAAAAGAAGATATTGTTCTGAATGAATATACAGGACATCATATCTTTACCTTCCAATTACAAACTACATTGACACCGAAGTTAGAAGAAGACGGTTCTATTTTGATGGTGGATGATAAGCAAAAAACAGTGTTTACATTGCCAAAACCGTTTATGACAGATTCCAATGTACATCCTGAATCAAATGAAGCGCCAATTTCAGAAGATGTAAAGTATACGTTGGAGAAACAAGAAAATAATACGTACAATGTAACCGTTACTGCGAATCCAAAGTGGCTGCAAGCTCCTGAGCGAAAATATCCAGTTTATATTGACCCTTCTATTACGATGGGGAGTTTCCAAGAAGCTTACGTATCGAGTGCATATCCAAAGAACAATTATTCCAGATGGGTGCTTTGGGATGAAGGGCAGAAAGCGCATACACTAAAAGTAGGTTATTTTGATAATCGTACTGGTTATAATTTTGCCTATACGAAGCCGGAACTTTCTAGCTTGAACGGTGCAATTGTACATGATGCAAAGTTTTATGCCTATGCGTCGTGGCATTATTACGGAAATAATCCGAATGAAGTTTGGCTAGATGAAGTCAAAGGCGACTGGGATTACATTACGATGAACTGGGAGACAAAACCGTGGTCTGAAGAAATTGCAGTTACAAATGTTAGCCGAAATCAATGGGCAGAGTTTAATGTCACAAACACAGTGAAAGCGTGGCTAAGCGGTGAGAGACCGAACTATGGATTTAAGCTGCATCCGAACGGGCGAGGGCAAACACATTGGAAGAAATTTATTGCGGCTTATAACGGAGGAGATACAGCGCCGCATTTAGAAATTACGTATTCCTATCCAAAGCCGAATAAACCGCGTTTATCAGCTTATTCAAACGGTATTGGAAGCGGAACAGGACATATTAATGTGAACTGGGATGCAGTACCGGGTGCAACGGGGTACCGAGTGGGAATTTTTGATGGGACAGATTACAACTATTATCAAGTTGGGAATACGACATCTTGGTCAACAAAGGATAAAAAAATCTGGCCAAATAAAGAGGAAGTAAGCCGTGGGCGAAATGACCTTCATTTCGATGGATTAGGCGAAGAAGTGCCAACGAGTCCTTCTCAGTTGTATCAAAATGGTGGTTCTAAAGAACAAGGAAACGATAAACATGCATACAAAGTAAAAGTTGTAGCGGAGTATCCTCATGATGAAATGAGTCCAGAATCAGATGAAGAAAAGGTATTTGTGCCGCTAGAAGCACCAAAGCAGCCGAGATCGCATGCCTTTACAAATTTGACTGGTTCCCAATCGGGGTACATTGAGCTAAACTGGGATCAAATTCCTGGTGCTACAGGCTATCGCGTTATTTTTTATAATGGAAAGAGTCACGATGTATTTGATGTTGGAAATGTGACGAAGT
>NZ_JBALLY010000095.1:0-11394 GCF_036963045.1 Bacillus sp. JJ864
TTATAATAATGTATTATAAGTTTTTTGTAGCAAAAAGCTATTATTTGTGTATTGGAAATTCTTACAAAAATGTAAGGTTGGTGAAATGTAATTCGATTCTATAGATGTTACATTTCAATTAAACTAATAGAAGATGTTTTGAAGGGGGAAGTGAAATGAAAACGGAGATGGAAGCAACAAGTAGAAGTGAAAAGAAAAAGAAGCGCTCCAAAAAAAGAGTTTTTTTATGGTTTTTGATGATTTCTGTGCTATTTCTCGTCATTGGAGGAATAAGCTACAGTTCCTTTATATATAGCAAAGCAAAAGCAGTTGTTAGTAATTCTTATGCAGAAATAGATAAATCTGATAAACGTGATACAGAGGTGGCACCGTTAAAAGATAATATTTCTATTTTAATTATGGGTGTAGATGAAAGTGAGAAAAGAAAAAGCCAATATGGTGAAGCGGTGCGTACGGATGCGTTATTATTGGCAACGATTAATAAAAATGATAAATCGGTAAAGTTAGTGAGCATTCCTCGTGATTCGCGTGTATATATACCGTCAAAAAAGAAATTAGATAAAATTACACACGCGCACGTTTTTGGCGGGGTGGAAAGTACACGTGAGACGGTTGAACGCTTTTTAAATGTACCTGTTGATTATTATGTGAAATTTAATTTTGAATCGTTTATGAAAATAGTAGATTCACTTGGTGGGATTGATATTGATGTACCGGTTACTTTTACGGAACAAGATAGTAAAGACCAAGCTGGTGCGATCCACCTTGAAAAAGGATACCAACATTTAAATGGAGAACAAGCACTTGCGTTGGCGAGAACACGGAAAATCGATAGCGATGCAATGCGTGGTCAAAGACAGCAACTTGTAATCGAAACAATTATCAAAAAAGCAGTATCAGTTAATTCCATTACAAAACTTAGTTCATTATTAGATGCAGTGGATCAAAATTTGAAAACAAACTTAACATTCAATGATATGATGGCAATTACGAAAAATGTGGCAGGAACTGACTTGAAGTTAGAAAAAATACAAGTACAAGGTACAGACAAACGTATTAAAGGTATTTATTATTATCAACCAGATGAGCAAAATGTAAAAGAAATATCAAAACAATTGAATGATCACCTTGGGATTGCTGAGAAATAGGAATGGAATATATAAGAAAAAGGTTGGCTTTTTGCTAACCTTTTTTTATTTGTTATGATCATGAGTAATGCCCCGTTATGTACGAACTTTAGAAAATACAGTGTGGTCATGATTATTTATACATCATAAGTAATATATTTATAAAGGTATGGAATGCGGAAAAAATAATGGGTACAAAACTAGTTTGTTTAGGAGGGGGACCATGTCCTCTATTGAAAATTTAGCTTATAGTATAGGGATGCAAGCTTATATTTATGGATTTCCATTGCTAGTAATAAATAGAATGAAACAACTAACAGCCCCTTTAGAAAATGATTTGGTGCTGAATCAATTTGTATATAAAGAAGAATTAGCAAATCCAACTGATCAATTCATTGTGTCTCCTAATGTAGATACTTTATATATGTACGCTTGGTTAGATGTTTCAGAGCAACCTGTAATATTGCACGTTCCAAATACGCATGATAGGTATTATACAGTGCAGTTGTTAGATGCATGGACGAATACATTTGCGAATATAGGAAGAAGAAAAACAGGTACAGCAAAAGGACATTTCGCTATAGTTGGTCCCTATTGGAATGGAACATTACCTTCCGAAATGAAAAGAGTCACAGCTCCAACAAACACGGTATGGGCTTTAGGACGTATTTTAGTGAAAAGTAACGAAGACATTTTTAGAGTTCGAGAACTTCAGAAGCAATTTATTTTTACAAATTTAAGCGGAAGCAGTCCTATAGTAAAAGAGCATAAGGACAACATATTATCTGAAACTCCAGTAGAAGAATTATCAGCTATTGAATTTATTGAATTAATGAATAGAGAGATGCAAAAGAATCCGCCTCCACTTGGGGAACAAATGTTGTTTCAGACTTTCAAATATATTGGAATTAATCCTTTTGAATCAACTATATTTCAAAATGTAAATTTAGATATTTTAAAGGGAGTGAACCGTGCGATAAAAGATGCCGTGAATATTATTAAGTCTAGTCATCAATTTATAAAAGCAAAAAATGGATGGTTATACTATGATAAAATTGGTATTTATGGTTCGGATTTTTTAACAAGAGCAGCTATCGCATATTCAGGTCTTGGAGAAAATGTGAAGGAAGAGTCGATCTATCAAAGGGCATTGATAGATGATACGGGAGAAGAATTAACTGGGAAACAGAAATATATTTTATATTTTGAAAAAGATAATTTACCAGAGGTTGAGGCTTTTTGGTCAGTAACTGTATATAATACAGATTATTATTTAGTTAAAAATTCACTTCACCGTTATGTAATAGGAGATCGGACAAGAGGATTAACTTATAATAAAAATGGCTCTTTAGATATTTATATTCAGCATGAAGTGCCTAAAGGGAAGGAATCAAATTGGTTACCAGTTCCAAAAGGAAACTTCAATTTAGTTATGCGTTACTATCAACCGAATTTTTGTATTTTGAACGGAAGCTATCAAACTCCGCCCGTGAAAAAAGTTCGATATATATTTTTGAAAAAATAAGTTAGAAGGGAAGAAAAGGCCTAGTAATGAAAGTATAAAACAGTTATAGTTATTACTTTATTATAAAAAAAGTAACATTTAAAAATGTAAGGAGAAATGAACATGACATTTGAATTTTTACTCAAACTAGGCCTTGCGCTTTTTCTTGGACTATTAATTGGAATTGATAGACAGCTGAAAAATAAACCACTTGGTGTAAAAACGAGTATGGTGATTTCAGTAGCAAGTTGTTTAATTACAATTGTTTCTATTGAATCGGTAAATGTATACTCTTCACCGGGGCATACGAACATGGATCCTATGCGTCTTGCAGCGCAAATTGTTAGTGGAGTTGGTTTTCTAGGGGCAGGTGTTATTTTACGGAGAAATAACGATGTGATTTCTGGATTAACAACTGCTTCTATGGTTTGGGCAGCATCAGGATTAGGAATTGCAATTGGTGCTGGTTTTTATGCGGAAGCAACTGTAGCAATGCTCTTAATTATTTTGGCGATTAATGTATTTCCGTATCTTGTAAAATTAGCAGGCCCTTATTCTTTAAGACAAAGGGATTTAGCAGTAAAAATAATCGTTAATAAACATCAAGAGCTTAATCGGATTTTTAAACAAATTAAGGAATTAAACTTGCAAGTGAAACGTGTGAAAGTTAAAGATATAGATAATGGGCATCAACAATTAGAAATGATGATATCAGCTCCTGAAAAGCTATATACAACGGATTTGTATAGTTCTTTAAAAGAGATAGAACGAATTGTTTCAGTGGAAGTTGAGAGTAGATAGTTCGTGATAATAAGAATATGTAAGTGATTTATAATGGTTTTTTTACATGGAGATTATATGAGTTGGAAAAGCATATAAAGTGCAACTGCCCAAATAATAACACCGGAAATTTTATTTAATAGTTGCATATGTTTTCCGGATGAATCCACTTTCCCTAGCATTCGTCCCGCGATAGCTAATCCGATAAACCATAGCCAAGAAACGAAAATTGTTGCCAGGGTAAATGCCCATTTTTCAGCCCCTATGTATTGAATGGAATTTGTTCCTATTACGCCAATAGTATCTAAAATAGCATGTGGATTTAATAAAGAGACAGAAGCAGCGAATACAATTTGTTTTTTTATAGTAATTGTTTGCTCTTCATTTTGGGACGCAGTAGGTTCACTTTTCCATATCGCCCACCCCATGTAAAGAAGAAAGAAAAATCCTATTGTGTAGAGCGCAGTTGTTAACCAGGAAAATGTTAATAGAACAAGAGATACGCCCTGCACAGCAACTAAAATCAAAATGGTGTCACAGATTGCCGCCGTTATAACAACTGGAGCAGCTTTCAATAAAGTAGATTGGCTGGCGCCTTGATTAAAAACAAACACATTTTGTACGCCTAAAGGTATAATAAGTCCAAATGCAAGAATGATGCCGTGAAGAAATGCTTCACTCATTTTTTTCGCCTCCTACGTAAAAGTATGTTTTTGCGTGTAATAATTATCTATTGGTGTCTAGTATAAAAAGCGAAATATCAATTGTATCCATCCATATGGATGGATAGTAACCCAACCAAAGTATATACTACAATTGTAGAAACATAATTGGAGTGGTGTTATGGAACAGTTTGATTGGAAACCAAGTGTTTTATCTCCAATTCCTTTATATAAGCAAATTGAAGATTATATAAAAGAGAAAATTGCAAATGGAGAATGGACAATCGGGACGAAATTACCGTCTCAACGAGCGTTAGCTGATGCATTTAAAGTTAACAGAAGTACAATTGTCACTGCGCTAGATGAATTAGCTGCTCAAGGATTGGTTGAAGGAAAAGGAAGACAAGGAACGAGAGTAATAAACAATACGTGGGGGTTATTACCTTCTTCAGCATCTCTGAATTGGAATTCATATGTTGATACTGGCATGCATTATCCTAATTTACCTACAATTCGAGAAATTAACCGCGCAGAGTTTGATCCGAATATCATTCGATTAGGAACAGGTGAACTCTCGTCAGAACTTTTGCCGCAAGAGAAGACCAAACATATTATGAGTATACTTTCAAGGCAGGATATACCTTTAGGATATGAAGAACCAAAAGGAGATATTTTACTGCGTGAGCAGATAGCAAAGTATTTACAAACGTTAGGAATACAAGCATCTCCTTCAACTATTTTAGTTGTTTCAGGTGGCATTCAGGCTTTACAGTTAATTTCTATGGGGCTATTACAAAAAGGAGCAACAATTTTAGTAGAAAAACCCTCTTATTTATATTCTCTTAACATTTTTCAGTCAGCAGGGATACGTTTAATTGGTATTCCAATGGATCAGGATGGAATACAACCAACACTTATCTCAAAATATAAAAAGCAATTTTATGGTTCACTTCTTTATACCATTCCTTCTTTTCATAATCCAACTGGGACTTTGATGAGTGAAGTGAGAAGAAAGGTTGTTGTAGAAACTTGTAATGAAATTGGTCTACCAATAGTAGAAGATGGAGTGTATCAAGATTTGTGGTTCGGCTCGCCATCTTCAAAGCCATTAAAAGTATATGATAGAAGTGGGAGTGTTCTTTACATAGGAAGTATGTCTAAGACAATTAGTCCAGGTTTGAGAATTGGCTGGATTGTAGGACCAGAGGCAGTTATTAATCGATTAGCAGATATTAAAATGCAAACAGATTATGGATCAAGTTCTTTGTCACAACGAGTTGCTGCTCAGTGGTTTTTAAGCGGATTGTACGAAGAACATTTAGAGCGTATTCGCCGACAATTACAAATGTGTAGAGATATTGCATTGCATGCATTGGAAAAACATTTTGCACATATTGCAACGTGGAATGTACCAGAAGGTGGTTTTTACATCTGGTTACATATAAATTTGAAATTTTCTATGCAGGAACTATTTTATAAAGCTTTACAAGCAGGGATTTTACTTAATCCAGGAAATTTGTATGATCGGCATGCTAATCAACATTTGCGAATTTCCTACTCCTATGCATCGCTGCACGACATTGAAAGAGGAATTGAAAAACTTGCACGAATTATACAAGAAATAAAACAATAAGTACGAAAGTAAAAAGGGAGAATGAAAATGAAACGCTATGTCATTTGCCAAGTGATAAATGGAACAAAATATTTAGCTGCTTATGCAGAAACAAAACAAGAAGCAATTGAAAAAACAGAACTGTTAGGATTAAGAACTGGAGAACGTTATATTGTTATTACGGAGGAAGAAGCAGAGGGATTGCAATATCCGTAGAAGGCTGGTAGCTATTATGGCTACCGTCTTTTTATTTGTTTGTAGTAAGACTCCTATGTTGAAAAGAATGGAATTAAATCGTACGGAGCGGTAATTACTGGACCGAAGGAGGAAATTGTAAAAATATTAGAAAATGAACATGTGAGAAAATGGAAAGTGGGTGAATCAAGATTATGGAATTGGCATTCTTAAGAAAACGAAAAGCAGGTGTATATAAACAAGAAACATGGTTAGGGACATTTTCCTTATTGTTAGCGTTAATTACTTTATTGTATATAAATACTACTATGATGATGGAGGATGTATTCTTAGGAGAATATGTTTATATGATGATCCAAGTGGGTTTAGTATGCTCAGTGATTGGAATGTTTACAAGAGAAAAGAGTCGCAAACGTGCGATATGGGCGTTTAGCTTATATGCGTTTATGCTTGTATTCATCTTTTTCACATTTATGTTAGCTTGGATGTTAAATCCAATGCCATGATGGGAGGCTTTATAAAAGGCCTCTCACCATGAAAATACTGAGTAGGAGTGGATATCTTTTTTCTTTTGTGAAAATGAATCAGAAACTATAAACAGATTTGTTTATACGAAGAAAAATTAAATGTTGATGAATCCATAAAGGAATAGATGCCAAAGGGGAGAGAAAAATGAGCCGAATTCAACATATAAGACAGAAAGAAAAAGAGTATCACGAACATTGCTATGCTAATCATAAGTTATTTGAAGAAGGATCATGGTTACATAAGCCAGTTTCGGGTGTTATTGAGATGATGAATGTATTTCAAGACCAACAAAGTGTTACGGCATTAGATTTAGGCTGTGGGGTTGGCAGAAATAGTATACCAATTGCGCAAAGAATGAAAGTAGGAAAGGTAATATGTGTAGACATGCTTTCATTCGCATTGCAACGGTTACAGCGATATAGTTATGAATTTGACGTTGCAGATCGGATTCAAACTGTAGAAAGTACGATTGAAGATTATTCTATCACAGCAAATGAATACGATTATATTGTGGCAGTATCTAGTTTAGAGCATGTACCCTCTAAAAGTGCGTTGGAAAAAGTATTGTATCATATGGAAATAGGGACGAAAGATAATGGGCTTAATTATATTGTAATAAATTCTAGTGTGGAAGAAATGGATATAAACACAAATGTAAAATTGGACCCTTTATTTGAAGTAAATCTTTCAACAGAAGAAATACTTTGTATGCTGCGCAGGGTGTATAGAGGCTGGGAAGAATTACATGTAATAGTAAAGCCGCTAGAGTATCAAATTGTAAGGGATGAGCAGCCTGTTTTATTAAAAACTAATGCAATTACTTTTTGTGTAAGGAAAAAAGTTTGAAAATGTATAGGAAAGTTTTGAAAGAAATAAGAAGGTGAGTTAACAATTTTATTGTTTATTTTGGTTATTTGAAGCATAAGAGTCACGACGGTACCGGTATATATATTGATTAAAATTCCAAGAGCTTAGAAAATTTTCAGCTGCCTGATAGCCAGAATGATAAAGCCATTCTTTTTCTTCATCACTTAAATTGAAGTTGGTACTTGTAATATTTCCAGTAGGGATTTTAATTGTGCGTGCCCTTGCTTCTGTATTGAGATAGCGTAAATCGTGGGCTTGCATCATTGTTTTAAATAACCCTTTAAACATAGAAACAGGTTCTTCATAATGCACAGGTTCCGCTTGAATTTCGTCTTTTACGAAATGAAATCCAAAAGTAGGCCAGCGTGGAATGTTTGGTGTGTCGAAAATCCATATCGGATAATTACTGAGAATGCCCCCATCAAGCATATAACAAGATTGCTTCCACTTAGGAGTTTTCCATTTTACCGGTTGAAAAAAGAAAGGAATCGTACTACTCATTCTCGCTGCTTTTGCAATGGAAAATTTTTTATTTGAAAATCCATAATGCGGTAAGTCATCGGGGAAAATTACCATGTTACCATTGCTGATGTCAGAAGCAATGATTTTTAAACTATCGGGGTTAGGTAAGTCACTAAAACAAGTAACTCCCTTTTGGGATAATAAATCTTCTAACCATTGTTCTATAAAATCGTTTTTATATATGCCCATTTTAAACCACACATTTACTCCTTTTCCGATCAGGGGGATTTTATCTAACCATGTTTTTGTTAGGAAGTTTGTATAATCAGCGTTATTTATAATGGTTTTTAATTCTTTTCCTGTATAGCCGCATGCGAGCAGTGCCGCTATTATAGCACCAGCTGATGTACCAGCAACTCGTTCCCATGTATAACCGTTTTCTTCTAATGCACAAATTGCTCCAACATGTGCGATTCCTCGAACGCCGCCTCCTTCAAAGACACCGTCTATTTTCATAAAAGTACCTCCCATCCATGTATAATTTATAAAGTTAACGAAAATAAAAAAGCACGACAAATGCGTGCTTTTTTACAATAGTTGTTAAAGATTACTTAGCAGAAAAAGCCGTTTGTACAGCTTGCTCCGATGATGATAAGAAGGATAAATAAAACGATTAATAAAGCAAAACCGCCATATCCACAACCGCCATATCCTCCATAGCCGTAACCATATCCACAACCTGGTCCATATCCATAACCCATATTTATGTCCTCCTTAATATAAGAATTTTGGGTAAACAAAGTGGAAATTATGAGGATGTCTTACAAAGGATGATAAGTTTGCATGTTTGTAGGAACACTGTATATTATGTTTTAGAAAGGCATTTCGACTATATTGAACAAGCCCGTTTTCATAATGGGCAGTGAGATAGAGACAAAGAAAAAACGAAAGAAGTTTAATTACAATTTGTGATATGATGTAGATAATCGTGTAGAAGAAGGAGTTTGTATGACGAAACATATTGAAGAATTAATTGAAAAGTATCAACTGAATCATATAAAACATGAATTGTTAATGGCGGCATTTGAATGTATAAAAGTAGTGCCAACACAAGAAGAGGTATTGCCGATAGGGTGTTCAAAAATGGGAGGATCACCTGATTTGCCAGCAGAGTTGGCATATCCCACTTATAAAGGACGTCCTCTTCACTTTATTGCCCAGTTTCATTTAGCTGAAATTCAAGCTGTAGGTATAAAAAATGATTTGCCTGAAAAGGGAATGTTATATTTCTTTTATTTTGCTGATGATGAGCAGAAAGACTTTTATGAAGTGTATGGAAATTCGAACGTAAAAGAAGGCTGGCGCGTTTTATATTATGAAGGATCAATAGGGGAGCTACAAAAAACACACCAAATGAAAGGGCAATATTCTCAGTGTAGAATTACATTTGAAAAGGTGCAAAAACTTCCTGAGTTGTTTATTGAAAACGAAGACGATTCAGATCGTTTCTTACAACTATTAGAAGAATTAATACCGGATCATTATGACAATCATCAAATTTTTGGTACACCATTTTCCGTTCAAACAGAAGTGTTTGAGGAAGTACAAGAATATATGAATGTGCATCACAGTGAGATGACATTATTATTTCAAGTAGATTCTGATGAGCAACATTTGAACATGATGTGGGGAGATATGGGAATGTTATATTTCTGTATTGCAAATGAAGATATAAAGCAACGCCGTTTTGAAAATGCTTGTTGTATTTTACAAAGCTTATAAGTTGAAGAAGAAGCAGTTTCACGTGTGAACGGAAATTGCTTTTCTAATTTTTATCGAGTAATGAAGTAATATATAAATTCAAATTAATAAAACGATATAAAACGATTCTTTTTCGGTGGGCGAGAACATCTGGCCATGCAAAGAAGCGGTTAGTACCCTTTCCTGCCACATGCAAGGTTAAACAAAGGGAGGAAGCAAGTGCAGGCTCTTCTGCATAGCTGTAATCTCATATGTTGAAAAATTAAAATGGATTCTTATAGATTTATTATATAAACTCGAATTAATAGTTTAATGTTGTTTGAATTACGATTAAGCAAATACATTTTAGGTGGTGTTAATGGGTTCGGACTGTCTAGCATTATTTGTATGTGGATTTCTTTCGAAAATGCGTTAAAATATAAAAAAATGTATTTTCTTTTTTAATAGAATTAATGTATATTTATATATAGAGTAAAAACGATTTATAGTAATTTAATATTATGAGGATGTGATGAAATGAAGAAATCTGTTAAATGTATAACAACTATAGCACTTTGTTCGTCTATTATAAGTGGAACTCTTCATATGCCTTCAGTTTCATATGCTGCTACAAAACAAGTAACAGATAATGGTTCTGTAAGTGATGCGAAACTGATTGCAGCATTTCAACAAGAATTACAACAGCATTTAAATAATCATGAAACAAATATTACAATTGCTTATAAGACAAAGAATTCAAACATTAAAGAAGTTTTGAATACACTGGTGCAAGCTTATAACCAAACGTTAGAAAAGGACCAATATTTAAAATATAATGTAAGCGGTACAAAATTTTCGATTCGTGGTGTACCAGGGAATTATTCATTTACATTAAATATTTCATACCGAGAAACGAAAGAGCAATCACAGTACGTGATGAAGCAAACGAAATCAATTGTAAATTCAATCATAAAAGTTGGAATGGATCAAAATGAAAAAGTAAAAGAGATTCATGACTATGTAGTGAAAAATGTTTCATATGACACGTCACTGCGTTCTTACACTGCATACGACGCGCTTGCGAAACATTCTGCAGTTTGTCAAGGATATGCACTATTAACCTATCAATTATTAAAAGAAGCTGGAATTCAGTCTCATATTGTAACGGGAACTGGAAATGGACAGTCTCATGCATGGAATCTTGTGAATATTGATGGAAAGTGGTATCATCTCGATACGACATTTGATGATCCAGTTCCGGATAAACAAGGCCGTGTTACGTACTCATATTTTAATATGTCCGATGAGCAAATAAGTAAAGATCATCAATGGGATCGTAGTAAATATCCAGTTGCAAATACAAGTTATTATAATGAGTTAACAAATAAAATTAAAGCAGGGAATAAGAAAGCGCCTGTTTATCAACAAATCTTAAAAGATACAAATCTTGTTTATTTAGCGGCAGATTTTGGAGCTGAAAACTATAACCAGTTAAAACAAAAATTACAGCAAAAATTTACAACGAAACAAGAAAAGGTAGAATTACGTTACCATCAAACAGTCAATAACACGATGAATGATGTTAAAAAAGTACTGAATGAAGTAGCTTGGCCAAAAGGAGCAAAACGAGTATCATATCAGGTAACTCCTTACCAGGCGCAAAATGGATATTCATTGTTAACAATTACATTTTCATATTAATTACAAAAAAGAGCATCTTCATAAAGATGCTCTTTTTTGTGATTAATATGGTTCTGTCGCTTGTAAAATAGCGTCTAATAGCCCTGGGAATCTCTTGTTTAAGTCGTCTGTTCGAATAGAAATGAAACGCTGTGTTCCTTCGATTCTCGTAATACTTTAACATATTTCCCAAAAAGAAGTCCCCTTCCTCAAGGAGCGAGAAGGGCGTAGCCCAGC
>NZ_JBALLY010000096.1:0-5028 GCF_036963045.1 Bacillus sp. JJ864
GTCTATAACATGGTTTTACATGATGATGAAGCAAATCCGCATTTACATATTAACTATGTACCGAATTTCGAAAGTAGTCGAGGATTAACGAGGCGTGTCGGAATGGATAGAGCCTTGCAACAACAAGGCATAGATGGAAAAGGAACGGAACTCATTGCGAATTGGAGAACACTAGAAACGGCTTATATCGAAGAATTAGCAAAAGAACATATTTCTGATTTTGAAAGGGCCAATGTAGGGTCTCACAAGTACATGAAAGTCCGTCAGTACAAGGAATATGCAGAAACGAAATCATTTGTTGAAAATCAAGTAGAAAAACAAGAGACGCAGTTGCAAGTGATTAATCATCATGTAGAAAATGCTGAAGAAAAAGTGAATGAATTGCAAGTAGTGAAAAAGCAGTTGGAAAGTGATGTCATTGATAAGTCTAAAGAATTAGAAACAGTGAAACAACAAGTGGAAAGTGGAAGTGAAAAACTGCAGCTGATTGGCCAGCGTTATGTAGAGTTAGAAAAAAGAGTAAAACAACAGCAAGAAGAATTAGATAGTGCTACGGATCAAGTACCAAATGAACCTATTAAAATTCCATTTTTGCGTAAAGAAGTAATAACAGAAGTACAGGATAAAATGTTTGGGAAAGCTGAAATCACGAAGAAACAGACAAGAAATTATGTGTTATCACCAGAACAATATCAAGAATTAACAAAACAAGTGAATGCAGCGGTTACGATCAAAAAGGATTATGAGCGTTTGAAACAAACAGATTTTGTGAAAGAGAATGAGAGTTTAAAAGTACATGCGGAGGGGTGGATGGAAGGAAATCGAATATTGAAACAAGAAAAAAGTCAGTTGCAAAAAGAAGTGGGGACATTAAAGACTGAAATAAGATCTTTAAAAGCTCATATAAGAGATTTACAGACAAATATAAAGGTTTTATATCAGGAAACGAAAAAAGTCTTCAAGGAGCAATTTAAAGTGTTTAGAGGGTTTGTTAAAAATGAACTGGATAATAAGGGAGTTAATAATCATTTTGAACAGGAACATAAGAGGGAAATCCATAAAGAAAGAGGATATGATATGGAGCGATAAAAAAATAAGGAAATTTTGTTTCTCCCTTTATGGTTATTGAAAACGTGATAGAATGAAAAAAGAGCCATGCTCGTAACATGACTCTTTCAAAAAGGGTATTCTACGAAAATACCTAAAAGAAAATTATCTGGTTATAGATTATCATAATTTGATTTATAATCAAATAGCAAAAAATAGGTGTTTTTGTTGATTCTCTCAATTAAGGAGGAATTAACTTAGATATGACAAAGAAAATTATTGATTTTGGACAAGCTGAAAAAAAAGCAAAAGAAAGAGATAGCAAAATTAATAGCATTTATGAAAAACTTGAAGACACTGGTGGACTTTCTGAAGAAGAAAGAGCCATGATGTTGCAAGTATTAAGTAAAATGTCAGGTGGAGAAGAATACTTCATTGGTAAAAAGAAAAAACCTACGGATCGGGTGAGATTTGTGCAAATGATTACAGAGAATATTGATTATTTATGTGAAATTGGCTATTTAACTCAACCGGAAAAGGCATTTTTATTTGATATTTCAAGATTTCTAGAATTTAAATCAAATGTTGTTGTTGAAAAAAATAAAGATGATGATATAAAACCAAATGCAGCGTCTCCTAGTTATTTAGCTAAGAAATTAGGGAAAACAAGGACTTCTATTTCAAAAATGATGAATGAATTGCTCGAAAAAGGAGTTTTAGGAGTTGCAGAAACTGGTGTAATAACTGAAGATGGAAGAACTTGTTCAGCAAGGACTTGGTTTGTTAATCCTAATATATTATGTAATTCACCTAAAGATGATATTGATAGAGCGACTCAACAAATTTTTTCAAAAGCTTTACGTAATATCAAAATTGAAGGTAATAGAAAAAAACATAAACTACCAATTTATTTATTTTAGATGTCAATTTTTATATTGACATCTTTTTTTATGTGGGATTTCCCATTTTATAGGTGTTAAATTTTTTTAACACAGGTGTTAAAAAAATTTAACACCTCATGTCTTATAAACCCTTGCTATTACTGACTTTCTTCACTTTGCTCTTCTCACTCTTATATATAGGGCTAAAAGTTCCGCAAGGAACGGGTCGTATTTTTGAGAAAACCACTCAAAAATCTCCACCCTCAACATCAAAAAGTCGGTTCGTTAATCCTCACCTAAAGGCTATTGCCTTTTCTTTTTGATGTTGTCCTTGCAAAACTTTTTTCGGCTCGTTTGCTTTTCTGACCAAGCCGAAGGACAAAAAGCAATGCAATGGTTCTCGGCTTGGACTAGCAAGTATACGAGCCGAACCGCTAGATCATTCGTCCCAGACTTTTCTTTATCTTCTATATCGCTACGTTTTAAAACGTGGGGTCTCGTCCCCACACGACGAACCAGCACTCCAAACAAAAAGCAATGAAAAATCAAAAGATAAGATCAAAACATGCTTAAAAGCTAGTGTTATGATCTAGTTTTTAATACTTTGAATGGAGCAGCTTTTCGGTATCGCTCGACAAAATAAAAAACCGATATCAGTTGGCGAGGGGCTGTTTTCCAATGTACACCCGGCTAAAACAATAAACTGGCACATATTCTCAAGGTAAAAGGGCGATCTCAAGGGATACGCTCTTTTTTATATTGGGGTACCGCCAGCATTTCGGAAAAAAACAAGCTAAGAACATGCAAGATTTTATACAATTTCAGATCGGGAAATAGATGGTTTTGTTTCCATTTCTTCCCTTAATACACAAAGAAATTAAGAAGATAATAATTATTGGGAGGTGATAAAACATGAAAAATCAAACGGATTTAACAAATAAAAAGAGCCCTGAACGAGAATGTAGTGCAGGGGAAACAAAATGTGAAGGTGATATTCGGTACGTATGTAGAAATGGTCATTGGAAATCTACTAGTACATTTTGTCCGGATGATAATGTGTCAAAGTAGATGTCGCTTTGACACAAGTTACATTGGTTCTGGTGCAAATATGATTTTTTAGAAGGGATAGTGCTCTACATCCATTAAGTTAAAAAAATGGTTGTTCTCAAATCCAAAAGCACGTTATTCTTTTTTTATGCTACTAAGAAAGGATGACGTGCTTTTTTAGGGGTGTCACCAGCAAATCAGAAAAATCCCACGCTAAGCAAAAAAATATAATAAGCCACCCATATGGATAGCTGATTGACATAATTATCGTTATTGGAAGTACTGACTGTTGGAATTATGGTCTTTTTTCCCGATAAGCTGAAGAATGTTCATCAGAAATGCGATAATTTTCTTTTCCTGTTATAGCTGATACTTCCACTAATTTATGACCTATCCAATCCCATACTGCAACTGTATTTAAAGAAACCCATTGGATATTCCCCCGTGCAAGTCGAAAAGAATAATAATCATTGTCTGTTGTGACTAAGACTTCTCTATAAATAATCCTTTTGTTCTTACGATTTTGAATAACTAAAACCAAGTCTAGTTTTTCTTCTTTAGGTATTTGTATAATGCGTGCTATAAACATTTTATTGGAGTTCATCTTTGTTTTGTAAACTTTTTCTGTTTCTATTTTCAGTTCTGGTTTGCCCCTCATAAATTCCCTCCATACTTACTATTTCATAATGATAATTCCTTCTTCAATAACTCTGTACCTTTATTTGAACAAAGAATCCTGTATATTCTATACATATAAAGTTAACATAACGTAACATTATCGGTAGCAAGGAAAAAGATGTCTTCTTACTCTCACAAGGGATTCGCCTTTTTCTTTTTCTATCATTCTATGCATGGTTTTATACATTGTAGAGATACTGGGGTTTTTCTGGCTTATGAATGTTCTGTATTAGTACAAAAATCTGTATAGAATTCTGTATAAAAAAAGCCCTGCATATAAGCAAGGCTTTTTTTATTTCCAAAATTGCCACCATTTTTTTTGTTGGGTAGCTGCAATTAATTTTTTTGTTTCCTGGGTTTCGCGGATCATAGCCATTAGGTTTTGATCACGTTCATCCATTCTTTGGATCACAGCTTTTTGAAAATCTTGTTGTTGTTTTTGTTGTTCAGTTAACCATTCTTTTAAATTTTCTTCATGTTTTTTAAGTTGTTCAGATACTCTTTCAGCGACAATTCTATCTAACTTCTGAACAGTTACAACTTCTTGTCTTACTTGGATTTGTTCAGGTTGTTGTTTAGTTGTTTGGATAGGTTCAATGTCTATATATTCAGGGAATCCTTCTTTATTGAGGAGTTCAATAATTTGTTTTGTTTGGAGGTTTCTTTTATTCCTCATTTTAGCTATAAATTGAAAAACAGGTATACATTTTTGATGGATTAAATACTTGTTCTTTTCACCTTGTTGAAATTTTAAAAAACTACTGTAGGTTTGACAGTTTCGTTTTATAGTCATAGCTGATACTTTTATTTCCTTAGCTACTTCTTCAGCTGATAACCAATCTTTTTCTTGCACTGTTTAGATCACCATCTTTCTAAACATCTGAACTAAACACTATTCAAACAACTAAACAATTCTATAGCTGACAAGGATTTCCTTGTTTTTTTGTTCAGATGGCTGTTTAGATAATATACAACCAGTTTAACATCTGAACAAGCTATATATAGGGCATTCATATGATAGTATTTCTTAAGTTATAATGTCGGAAAAAGCAGAATATATATAGCATACATAGAGTGAGGGAATGCAGTATAAATCAGCATACGAGCATTCCCTTGCTGTTATTATGTATTTATTTTTATATATTATATTTTAAAAATAAAACTACATATTGTGTTTTTCTAACTTTGGAATCACAATATGTATTTATTTTTAAATATGACTATTATATAATGTATTTATTGGGTAATTTTAGAAATCGGGAGGATTTTAATGACTATTTTAAAAGATTATATGGGTTTTAAATATGTTGTACCGTTTAATATTGATGGGAATGATAAGAAAATATTACTTGTAGAATTATTAAAGTTACTTAGA
>NZ_JBALLY010000096.1:5081-8880 GCF_036963045.1 Bacillus sp. JJ864
CATAAAGATCAATTTATTGATTCTGAAATAAGAAATAATTTTTCTATAAGTAATTTTGGTAATCCCAATGATGTTTTAAAGGTAAAGGGAATTAGCTTTATTCTAGAGGGGTTTATAGAAGAAATTAATCAATTCAAAATGGATGTATCGCTAACTCATAATGAAGTAGAGTTTTTAGGTTTTACAGATGATAATGAAATATCTTTAAAATTTTCAAATGCATCTATTGAGGGAGCAAATGATATATTTGTTAAAGGTATTTCAAGTGGAAAATATAACTCAACTAATGAATGTTTTCGAAGTTGGTTTGATTTAGGAAGTAAGCATATTGACTTTTGTTTGAAAGATTCTCGTAAAGAGCAAGTTGTGAATTTTTTTACTGATTATATTAATAAAATGTTTAAAGCATTACCAGATGATAGGAGACAATATAGATTATTGTTAGATCCAAAAAATATTGGTCAAGAAAGCTCTGATTTGTTACTTAGAGGAGTAACATCTGAGGGGTATAAAAATTATGATAATAATGTAGTTCTTTATTTATGTCTTTTATTTTTACATAAATATGCTGTGAAAACTGGTGATTATTTTAAATTTACTGGTGGGTACGTTAGTGATTCGGACATTAAGGCTTCATTTGAATTAGAAAAACCTAAACGATTAAAACATGGTGAAGAGGTCTATATAGGTTTAGTAATGTCTAACAATGAAATTAGAAAAGGTGTAGTTTCTTTTACAATGTATTATAAAATTGTCCATGAAGGGTATTCTTTTAGGGGGATAGTGAAAGATCCTATTTGTGAAATAGTTCATACATCAGGTATAGAGAAATTACAACAAAAGTTACAAGAATTATTAAAGTTAGATAAACATGAAATAAAAATGCTTAATTATATAGATCGTGTGGCTATGACAGATAAATTATCTGAGGATATGATTTTTTATCTCTTTAAATCTATTAAGTCTTCTGAGCTGTCTAGTAATACTAAAAGTGAAGCTGAAAGTAAGAAACAAGCTATAAATAGCACAATGACAATTATTCAAATATTAGATCGATTAAGTGATATTACGACTGATGTAAATGAGTTGATTCACTTACAAAGAATTTATGATGATGTTATAAAACATTTATCGGAGAAAGTTACTACTGAAAGTTCATTAAATTTTTAATTAGTAAGTAAGAGGTTATTTTATTAGTATAGATAATATATGGCCCGAAAAAGTCGGGTCTATTTTTTGTTTTAAAGATGTAAGGGAATTATTTTATAGGAGTGGTAATGTTGAAATCAACAAGGAGTTGTAAAATTGAAGAAAAGGTTTTTTCGAAAAAAGATTTAATCGATATAGCGAAATATATAAATAAAGAAAGTAATAATAATGAATTTGATAAGACGGTTAATGAGAATTTTCAGTTGAAAATAAATTGTTTAGGTAATATAAGTTACGAAAGTGCTAATTTAGAGATTTTTGAAGAAAATGATATTATTGATCGTAAAAAAATTGAATCTATTCATATTAGTTTTTCTGATTTTAAGCCTCGTAGAGAAATTGATTTGTTTATTACAGAAGGTAATAGAGAATTAAATCAGTTAAGGGTTAGTGGAGAAGATTCAGATTGGGTAATTAGTAAGTTTCATAATTTAACTGAATTAATTGAAGAAGTTAAACCTCAAACAAACGTTATTTTAAAGAACAAGAAGATTTTTTCGTTTGTTGGATCTTTAATTCTTTCTATTTTATCAATAATTACTGTTGTTTTATTTATGTATAACTTATTTAAAATTGGAGCTTTTACGATAGATGAAAGTAAAAATGAACCGAATTCTGGAATTGTAGCTGTTATTAATGGTTTATTAATGTTAGGTCTTTTTATGATGATTTGGAAAATCAAAATTAATAATATTATTAATTCTTTATGGTTTAGTGTGGAATTTGATTTTGGACCTAAGCATTTACAAAAACAAAAAAATTCTAGAAAAGCTATCAACACTTTTATTATTGCTTTTATTATTCCATTAATCTTTTACATTTTAAGTGTTCTTTAAGTAGCTTGTTGTTTTTTTAAATGTTTTTAGTGTTTTGAATGTATACTTTTGTTGTTGGTTTTGAGGATATCAGAGGATTTGATTTGAAGTCAATATTTAAGGGGATATGAAAGTAAACTAATATTCAAAAGTTTACATTCGATAAAATGAAAAAGAGTCCTATTAATTTAGGACTCTTTTTCGGTTTGGTGTAATTCTGAATCCCTAAATTGATGGGCTATCGATCTAATCAATCCGTTTTTTCTATATTCAGTTACGTTCAATTTGTGGGGTTTAGCCCCCACACGACTAGCCAGCACTCACACCCAAAAAACAAGGAAAAACATACATTTTGAAGGATGATAAAGCCTAAGTGTATAAAAACAATCAAAATGTTGGCGCTACCCCAATTAGACTGACATATGTACATTCATTAGTAGCATAATCTGGAGCATGGAAAGGAGGACGATGCAATGACTGTGGACGAGTTGAGAAAGTACCTGATAAGCTGGCAAAACTGGCTTCAAGGACAACGTGAGGCATCTGTGTCCAGAGATGTTTTGAACCCGTTTGAAAATTACCTGCAGGTGCTCTATGACTGGCTTAATCCTCAAACAAGCTTGGATTGGAGGACTTACGTGGCATTTCTTTGGTGGCTGGCCGAATCCAGAGCCAAGCTTGATTGCGGCAAAGCAGTGGATATTGATAGGCAAAAGAGGGCAGTATATGTTAGGTTTGTTGAGGCCAATAGGATTTACCAGCCTAACGCGGATGTGATAAAGAATCTTTACCAAGCTTATATATGGGCCCAAGGACAAATAGAGTCGTGTCGTTAAACATGATAAACTAGCAAATGGTAACAATACCAACCCTATGATCTATTTTTACACGTATGTCGGCTGTATTCGAAATGCGCAGGCAATATATGTGTTTGTAACCCATATTATCGCAGTCTAATATCATAGCCGTTTAAGTGGCTTGTTTTGATTTTTTAAAAACTTTCAAACTCTTAGGAGGCTATTTTGGGCGTCTGTCAACGGTACCGGACCGAAGGGAGGATAAGGAGTTGACAGACTCTCTACACCAAGATCCTCTTGGTGTGTCAAAAGTTTACCTTTTGACCTGCCTACCGGCGAGGGAGCCCCTCAAGGATTGAGGGGTTGGGGAGTTCGATTTGAGGGGGTCTGGGGGAATTTTTCCCCAGTGGGTTTGGGCAAAGCCCAAGGTTTTGTTTAGCCATGCTAAGCATGGCTCGGCGAAGCCGACAAGCGTCGCAGACCCCTATCGACTTTGATGCGTTAGCGTCAAAATACGTATAGGGTTACGTTAATTGACTCCATTTCGTCGCTTTGCTAGACTTATGGTATCAATTAATCTAGGGAAAGTGGTGGCACTTTATGTTGTTCTCTATCTCATTTAATCAATCTCACCAAAGTTCGTTGAGTCATAATAACAGGGAAAACATTCATGGGAATCCTGGCATTGATCCATCCAAGTTAGACGAGAATATCTACTTTGTTCAAAAGGACATTCGAAGTGTATACGAGGATGTCTTTCAAGAAGCGGTGAACAAGTACAATGAAAAGCAAAAACGGAATGACCGCAAAATTAAGGATTATTATGAAAAGATAAGAAAAGATACAAAGACGCATGAGCAACGAGAACTCATTGTAGCGATTGGGGAAGGTAAAGACGACCCAAAGTATAGGGAAGCGAAAAAAGAAGCGTTACAGCAGTATGCTGGAGCGTTTCAAGAGCGGAATCCAAATCTAGCG
>NZ_JBALLY010000097.1:0-9454 GCF_036963045.1 Bacillus sp. JJ864
AAGTAACTGAGTAGTTACATCTTTTAAAAATTAACTGTTGCTTTCTAGTCATCAGACCTTTAAAATAAAAACATCAATTCGACAAATTATTCGAATTTTCGACAAAAACATCTAGGAGGACTTCTATAGAATGCGTACAACTTTAAAACCCTCCCAAATTCTCTCGATTAGCTTATTGCTATTTGCGATTTTCTTTGGTGCTGGTAATATGATTTTCCCGCCCCTACTTGGTCTTTCATCTGGCGAGAATATGTGGGTGTCTATCGCAGGATTTGTAATTACCGATGTCGGTTTATCACTATTAGCAATTGTTGCGGTTGCATTAGCAGGCGGCAGCTTCAAAACACTTGCAAGCCGTGTTCATCCAAAATTCGCAACAATTTTAGCCATCATTATTTACCTTTCTATTGGACCGCTTTTCGTTATCCCGCGTACAGGATCTGTTTCATACGAAATCGGCATTGTACCGCTTTTCCAAGATCACTGGTATTCTATGTTGCTCTTTACAGGAATTTTCTTTACGATTACCTACTTCCTATCGTTAAACCCTTCCAAACTAGTGAATCACATCGGAAAAATTTTAACACCTATTTTACTTATTATTATTGCGGTTATGGCAACAAAAGCAATTCTTTCACCAACAAGCTCGTTCGCTACTCCGGTTGGTGACTACAAAGACATTTCATTTTTCAAAGGTTTCTTAGAAGGATTTTTAACATTAGATGCAATTGGAGCACTTGTATTATCTAGCATTGTTGTAAATGCGATTCGTCAAAATGGAGTAACTGATAAAAAAGCAATTACGAAATATACGATTATATGTGGAAGTATTGCGGCGTTATTTTTAACAGTCATTTATTTCGCATTAGGCTATATCGGCGCATCAAACGGACACCTTGGACAATTTGAAAACGGCGGTCAACTATTAGCGACGATTATGTACAATTTATTTGGGACAAGCGGTAACATATTATTAAGCCTAGCTATTATTTTCGCTTGTTTAACGACAGCAATTGGCGTTGTGAGTGCATTTGCAAACTACTTTTCGAACGTATTAACAAATGTATCATACAAAAAACTTGTACTGTGGGTTTGTATATTTAGCTTTGTTGTTTCGAACTTAGGATTAAGCTTATTAATCAAACTAACACTACCAGTATTAATTATCCTTTATCCAATTACAATTATCTTAATTTTCGTATCGTTTATTGATAAATACACGAAAAGAAAACCGAGTGTATATGTAGGCGCCATGATTGCGGCCTTTATTATAAGCTGCATTCATGCCCTTGATAACATCGGCATGATGCCATCTGCCATTTCATCTCTTGCAAGTGCAATTCCATTTTACAACTTAGGAATTGGCTGGATTGTTCCAGCAATTATCGGTGGTATTGTCGGTTACTTCATTCCGCAAACACAAACAGAAGGTGAAGTTTCTGCAAAATAAAAAGACTAGGAATCCCTAGTCTTTTTATTTTGCTTTTAACATATAAGTCATTGCTACACAAAACACAACATGCTCTGCACTCGCTTTCCACCTTTATTTTGAAACATCGCACGTGGCAGAAATAGGCCCTGACCGCTTCTATGCACGGCCAGTTGCTCTCACCCACCTAAAAAAAGAGGGTTTTGAACTTACATTATAACTACTCAGCCATACATTTCATTTAGAAGTTTGGTAAAGAGTATAATTCCAGCGAAAATACGCCCCTTATTACCTACACCTCGCTGCCTTTCTTTGTTTTAAAATTTTGCACGTGGCAGAAAAAGGCACTAACCGCTTCTATGTATGGCCAGTTCCTCTCATCCACCTAAAAAAGAGGGTTTTAAGGGTTTTAAGGGTTTTAAAGCTTTTAAGTTTTTTTAGTCCCTTACATCGTGTGCTTAAACACAAACAATTCTTCCTTCGTTTGTGTTATAGATTGTGTCGTTTCTACTTCTTCCCGCTCTCTTCTCTCCCCTAGTCTTGCTTTCGCTATCGCATCCTGGATACATTTTACAATCATATTCCCTGAAAAAATGGTTAATCCAAAACAGGTAATCGGTACAAGAGGAATCCATGGATGCACCGATAAAGAACGAAAGTATACCCCAATTAATCCTGACCATTCATGAGTAAAAGAATCGGTCTCTCCTCCATAAAACCTTACCGTTCCTCCAAAGAATAAATCTAATAAACCGAGGTGCAATAAAATAATAAGTGCCTGGACAAACTGCTGCATAAATACAATGACGAAAGTTGGGTACAAATGCGGAAACACGTGTTTTATAAGAAGATGTCGTTTACTTCCTCCTAAAATTTTAGCAGCATCAATAAATTCTTCTGTTAATACGTTACGAATTTCATTGGCAATGTATAAAGAAAGGGTCGGAACTGCGAGAGCCGTTAATAAAGTAATTTCAAACGAAGCTCGTTCAAAAAAAGTTGACATTTCTTCGCCGCTCTCAAAATTAATTGCATGTCGTAATAAAAAGGCTGCAATCATAACCATCGGAATAATTGTGAAACTATCAAAAAAAGCTTCTAATTTTGGAAATCCTCTCTTTACGTACATACCGAGACAAACACCGAAACAAACTCCAAATACAATACGTAACAATGCGATGAGTATCGAAACTCCAATTGTCCATTTTGCCCCTTCAATTACTAAGTTTAGTAAATCAAATCCCTTTCCATCTGTTCCAAGTAAAAACTGAAACGAAGGTGGAAAGGGAGGTACTTCTGGTATTCCATCTTTATTAAACTGAATGGACACCTTCCGAATATGCCCATCATTAAAAATTGTATTTCCAATGCTTAACAAAAGAAATATAGTAATGAATGCACTACTAATCCAAAAGCGCTTATCACGTTTCAAATGTTGCCACATCTTAAACCCTCTCTTTCATTGCATTTGGAACAAAATAATGAAACAACTTAAAAATAATAAAAATCGGTACATAAAGCAGCAGCAAACTAACTGTAAACAGAGGAATACCTGTTGCAAAATCCGCCTCGGCAGCTACTCTTACAAATACAAACATGCCATATGTATTAAACATCCACTCAATAATGTACAGATTGGATAACATAAACCAAATGTTTGTTTTCGCAAAAAAGAGCGTACTTAATAACACATTACGTAAGACATGGTGATTTAAAATATAAAGCTTATCCAGCCCTTTTGCCTTTGCAAATAGAACATAATCTTTTTCAAGTTCCGTCTCAAAACGCAGTAATACGAGTTTTACAAACATAATCGTTGTCGGTGCACTTAAACAAATAATGGGTAACGCTCGAACAGACTTCTCTCCTAGCCCTGAAATACTTATAGCTAAAATACCTGTTTGTTTAAAAATCCAAATAACGAAAAGCTGTGAGCCAAGAATAAGAAGAATATCTGGAATAGATTCAAGAAAGAGTAGGAATGATTTAATTTTCTTTTGAACATTAGCATTACTTCGTAAAACGATGTACACAATGAAAAAAGCAATCAAAAGTGAAATAAAAAAAGCTGCTAAAAAAACAATCATTGTTTCTTCATAGTGAATAAATAGTTGTGGAAATAGTGGTTTTGTGATTGGATCTTTGCTTGGAATTGGACTATTAGTAGCTACCGCATACTTCATCGATGATAGATCCACCAAATTATTGCATACCATCTTAATCGTTTCTATATATTCGTGAAAATCTACTTTTAGGCCTTGAAACAAACCAGGCAACGCCCCTACACAAATAATTCCAATCACCGATAAGAACAATTGCACAATGACTTCCGAACTATGTATAAACACCCTCTTTGCCATATTCTTCTAACCTCAATCCTTTTTCTCCCATTTTACAAAACACTTTCTAAATTGTAAATGTTTTCTGTCAACTATCAGTTTATTTTGTTTCTCTATGAAAAACCCTCTGTATAAATTGCTGCCATGCAGAACAAAACATGCCTGCTCTTGTTTTCTCCTTTTGCTTTAAACCTTGCACGTGGCAGAAAAAACACTGACCGCTTCTATACATAGCCAGTTCCTCTCGCCCACCTAAAAAAGGCGGTTTTGGCTTTTTTCAATTTGTATTCATTTCTCACTTAATCCTACATCTCTTAATTTAAACCTTACAAAAATGTAATACTTTTGTAAGATAAAACAATTTGCCATATTTAACGCCTCCCTTATACTAGAAATTACAGAGACAAAAACGACACGAAAAGGTGAAAATACAATGAAAAAGAAAACAAAATTATTAATTGTCGGTTTAGCAACAATTGGAATTGGTGCTGGTTCTTACTTTGCGTTAGCTGGCGGATCTTCTACACCGGCTATGGCATACAGCGGTTATAAAGTAACAGAAAAGAAAATTGAAAATGCGCAAAAATTTGGCGGCGAAGTTATTCCAAACGGTATCGAAACGATTGCATTTGATCCAACGAAAGGTAACTATGAGCTTGCAGTTAAAAAAGGAGATCAAGTTAAAAAAGGACAATTACTTTTTAAATATAACAACTCGTCTATCAAACTCGAAAAAAGCGAAGCGGAAATGCAAAAGAAATTAGCTGAGAAAGAAGTTTCACTCCTTCAAAAGCAACTAGATGCATCAAAACAAAAACTGCAAACTGCTAAACAATCTGGTGCTGCAGGTGACATGTTAAAAGCTGCTGAACAAGAAGTGCAAGCACAAGAAACGCAGCTGGAAACGAAAAAGTTTGAAGTCGAAAAAGCGAAGCAAATGATGCAAAACTCTCAAGAAAAAGAAAATGCACTGTCAGTAACAAGTCCTGTAGATGGTATGATTGAAGACATTAATAAAGGTACAGAAGAAAAAGCAGCTATGAGTGGTATGACAATTCGTACTGCTGGGCCGTTAAAAGTAAAAGGCCAGTTATCTGAATACGAACTCTCTCAAATGAAAGTTGGCCAAGAGGTTTCTGTTACGTCTAAAACAGTACCAGGAAAAACATGGACAGGAAAAGTAACAGAAATTGGAACAACACCATTAAAGAATATGGATGAAAACAAAACCGTTTCTAATTATCCTTTCGTTATTACATTAGATAATAGTGACGACCTACAACCAGGCTTCCATGTTTATGTAACGGCAAAATCAGGGGAAGCAAACGGTCTTGTTGTTCCAAAAAGCAGTATCGTGAAAAAAGGTGATAAAAACATCGTATTCGTTGTAAAAGGCGGAAAAGCAAAAGAACAAGCCATTACCATTGAGTTTGAAACAGATAGTGAAGCAAAGATTTCTGGTTTGAAAACAGGTGAGCAAGTAATCTCAAAACCAGAAAAAGATTTACAAGATGGTATGGAGGTTAACATGAAATGATTGAATTAAAAGGCATCACGAAGTCTTTTCAAAACGGAGAAGAAATTGTTCAAGTCCTGCATGGAATTGATCTAACACTAAATCAAGGTGAATTTACTTCCATTATGGGACCATCTGGTTCCGGGAAATCAACATTAATGAATATCATCGGCTGCCTAGACAAACCTACAGCAGGCACATACACGTTAGCTGGGCAACATATTTCAAACATGTCCGAAACAGAACTGGCGCACATTCGCAATAAAGAAATTGGATTTGTATTCCAAAACTTTATGTTGCTCCCTCGCCTCAATGCGATGCAAAATGTGGAACTGCCACTTATCTATGGTGGCGTAGATAAAAAAGAGCGACGCGAGCGTGCGTTAGCTGCATTAACAAAAGTAGGGCTCGCGGACCGAGCAACTCACTTGCCAAATGAATTGTCAGGCGGACAAAAACAACGTGTCGCTGTCGCCCGTGCGATTGTGAATAATCCAAAATTCATTTTAGCCGATGAACCGACTGGTGCACTTGATACGAAAACAAGTACACAAATTATGGATCTCTTTTACGAATTAAATAAACAAGGCTCTACTATTATAATGATTACCCATGACCGGGAAATTGGCGAAGCGGCGGCACGCCAAATTGTAATTCGTGACGGAAAGATCGTCCAAGATTGGAGAGGTTGAGTTTGAACTTAAATGAAAATATACGTATGGCCCTTTCCTCCATCTTTGCTCATAAAATGCGTTCGATTTTAACAATGCTTGGAATTATTATTGGGGTTAGTGCGATTATTACCATTATCTCTATCGGTGATGGAACAAATGCGAAATTCCGTGAACAAATCGGGAAAGAAAAGAAAGATCAATTTCTAGTAAACTATAACACAGAAGATTTTTCAGATATGGACGGTAAAATTTCAGGAAGCATGTATGACACTGTCTTAAAAATTCCTGGTGTTCAAGATGCTTATCCCGATGTAAGAAATAAAGCGAAAGTATATGCAGGAAAAAAAGAATTAGATCTTGATGTAATTGGTGCTAAAGGTGATTATTTTGAGGATGCCTCTAGATTTCAACTCGAACACGGCCGATTTTTAACAGCTACCGATTTAGACAGACCAGAACATACAATTGTTTTAAGTAAAGATGCATTCAATAAATTGTTCTCTTCATGGGAACCAAACTTATATATCGATATAAAAGGGACACCTTACAAAGTAGTCGGTGTATATTCCATCAAAGCAACGATGAGTGGTGGGGAATTTAAAGATGGTATCATCTCCGCAGAAAACTGGCCTGTTTTATTCGGCAAAAATAATTATGATAGTATCACAGTAAAAATCGCTCCTGGTCAAGATAAGCAAGCTGTGCAAGATGCAGTTGTAAAATCATTAAACGACGCAAAAAAAACAGAACACACCGGGAAATTCAAAGTACCAGATCCACAGGAAATGCTAAAAGAAATTGATAACTTCACAGGTATCTTAAAAAGTGTATTCGGTGGTATTGCCGCTATTTCACTATTAGTTGGTGGTATCGGCGTTATGAACATCATGCTCGTATCCGTCACAGAGCGTACACGTGAAATCGGAGTCCGTAAAGCACTCGGTGCAACGCGTGGAAAAGTATTAATGCAATTTCTTATTGAATCTTGTATTTTAACAGCGTTAGGTGGCTTGATTGGATTCGTACTCGGTATCTTCTTTGCCTGGATTGTATCCATATTCGCAGCATGGCCGCTCGTTGTCTCAATAAAATTAGGCTTAATCTCGGTTGGGCTGTCCATGTTAATCGGTATTGCATTCGGCTTACTTCCAGCAAACAAAGCGGCGAAGCTAGATCCAATTGAGTGCTTGCGATATGAATAAAATAAACAAGGTTGCCTTTGGTAACCTTGTTATTTTGTTATATAGTTTAGATTAATTCTCGCCTACCTAAAAACAAAAGCGCTTTTATTTCCATCAACCTATTACACTACATTACTACCAAAATAGAAAGAAAATTTTAAAAATGTAAATAACTTGTAACATTCTTTTCTACAACAAAGAATTATAATTAATTGTTGCAGGGACTAAACTAGCTCCCATTATGGATGAAGGAGTACATAAAATGGATCAAAAAACGGATTTACGTGAAAATAAGCATAAAAAAAGCTATAAGAAGCTAAAAATCGCAGGGCTCATTATTGTCTTGCTTTTAATCGGTGCTGGAAGTTATACATGGTTTTTAGTAAATAAAGCATCTTCCGCTGTTCGAAATGCCTCTCAAAATTTAGAACGTGGTGAAAAGTCTGAATTACGCGAACAAGCGGTCAAACCCGTTACCAATAACGTATCTGTGTTAATTATGGGAATTGATGAAAATAAAGGACGCGAGAAACTATACGCCGGTGCATTTCATCCGGATGCATTGTTACTTGCAACGTTTAATAAAGATAGTAAAACAGTAAAACTAGTAAGTATTCCACGTGATACATACACATACGTTCCAGTAGAGCAGAAAAAAGATAAGATTACACACTCATATTCACGTGGTGCTATAAAAAATGGAAAAGACGGTGGACCTCAAGCTACGATCGAATCAGTAGAAAAACTATTCAACGTCCCGGTCGATTATTTTGTAAGGTTTAATTTTAATTCTTTCATAAAAGTTGTCGACGATTTAGGAGGAATTGACTTAGATGTACCTGTTACATTTACAGAACAAGATAGTAACGATACAGCTGGTGCGATTCATCTTGAAAAAGGGTACCAACATCTAAACGGAGAACAAGCCCTTGCGCTAGCAAGAACGCGTAAAATTGATAGCGATGCAATGCGTGGCCAACGTCAACAGCTTGTTATTGAAGCGATTGTTAAAAAACTAGCCAGTGCGGGATCCATCACAAAAGTAGGAAAAGTTATTGATGATATTAATGGGGAATTTAAAACAAACTTCTCATTTGATGATATGTTATCATTCTACAAATATGGTATAAATTCTTCAATTGGAAAACTTCAACTAGCTGGAGAAGATTGCTATATGGATGAGGATAAAGTTTGTAAACCTACTTACGCTCCGAAACATACGTATTACTACATGCCTGATCAAAAAAATATCGCCGACCTATCAAAACAGCTCCGCGAACATCTTGGGCTCCCTGCTGATGTAAATTCTGTAGCGCAAGATAAAGATACGGATAACAAACAAAACCAAGAGCATGAACAACAAGCCGCGCAAAAAAAGACAACGACTAGTGAAACAAATGGCAATTAATATAAACATATCAAAAACCGCTGAATAATCAGCGGTTTTTTGTATATTCACATTTCCGCATCCGCTAAAATGACGCGCCCACCGATTTATCGGCGATATTTATGATATATCACCGATTCGACACAATTTAAAGATTCTTCGACGATGTTCGACAAACATCACTGTAACTCAATCAGCTATTTACTCTGTTTTCCCTTCCCAAGTTAGCATACCACCGGTCATATTGATGACTTGGAAACCATGGCTTTCTAAAAATCGCACTGCTTGTGAGCTTCTTCCACCAGAACGACATACAATCACGTACTCTTTCTGTTTATCTAAATCATGCATACGAAATTCTAACAAACGAAGCGGAATATGAAGTGCTCCTGGAATTTTCCCTTCCGCAACTTCCTCTACTTCACGTACGTCAATAATGTTTACCACTTCATGATTCATCAGTTTATGTTCTAATTCTTTCGCAGTCATTTCTTTCATTGTCCTACATCCTCCTTAACTCCAAGCGTTCATACCACCTGAAACATTGATAATTTGTGTAAATCCCATTTTCTTTAAAATTTTTGTTGCTTGTTTACTTCTCATTCCGCTCTGACAAATGACGATTACATCTTTATTTTTATCTAAATTACTTGCTTGTTGTACGAGTTCATTTAGGGGCATATTGCGAAAACCTGGAATATGGTTGCCTCTAAACTCCCCTAGTGTACGAACATCAATCAATTGCGTATTCTTTTTCTTCATTTCATCTTTTAATTCTTTCCCTCTTATATTTTTTACTCCCTTAACAGGTAGCAAACGAGAAATAATAAACAAAGAAATCAATGCAATAAAAGCTATGTTCAACACTACATTCATATCCATACCCTCCATGTTCTTACAATCAACATATACCCATATGGGTATATGT
>NZ_JBALLY010000098.1:0-43621 GCF_036963045.1 Bacillus sp. JJ864
AAGAAAGCAATAAGAATACAAACAAGGTATATAAGAAATGGTTACAAACCATCGCAACATGGAAAGACCATCACAACTGGAAATTATGGAGTATCCTTCATAAAACAGTGTATATGAGTAATCAACAAATTTTATTTCAAATCAAGAAGGGAGGGAACCTGGTTTAAAACTTATATCCCTTTGCGTATAGTTGACTCGGATGAATGATTATGCGCAAAACAAGACCGTTCCTAACAGGAACCTGCCGTTATTCTTTCACAGTAGGTGAATGAGAAGGTGATAGCCTTGCGGGCAGGAAAAAGGTGAGATTCCTTTTCGGTAGTTGGCTTTTGTCTTGGTTCTCCAACGTTTTGATAGATTTTTATAAGTTTTTTAAACCAGGAAGGCTATGGAAGAGATTGTCGGCCATATTTTAGCTGGAATCGCACGGGGAGCGATTGCACTTGGGGAAGTAGCGGAAGATGCTGTTAAAGTGATCGTTCGAGGAACAATTCGGGTTGGAAGAGCTGTAGGAGAAGCTCTAGCAGAAGAACTTGTAGAGTTAGCGTTAGGACGGATAGAAGGACGAGAACAGCGAAAACAAAAAAGATTTGCGCGGCATGTGGAAAAGTTAAAGGGATATGATTGGTTTAAGGTTATATATGAAAATGAAAAATGCCGAGATGTTATTCATACAGATAAACGTTATCTACACTTATTGAGTAAAGGGCGGTATGTACATAAGGTAGTTCGTAATGAAAACGAACGTAAGCAATTTATCCAGCGAATCCGTATTGAAGCAAAGGTTGATGATGTGATTTGGGATATACAACAGGATTAATCTTTTTTACATGAAAAAGCAGCCAATATTGGCTGCTTTGTTGGTTCTATCTATTACAATTAATGCGTCGGCGTTTCCTCGATATTTGTTTCTAACATTGACTCTGCATCAGGAGTCCCCTCATCTATACTTAAGACTACTTCATACTGACGTAATCTTAATTCGAAGAGTGTGACAGGATCACGATAAACTTCAGGATTTGATTTCATTGTATGCAATGTATTTTGATGTTCTTGTATTTCTAAATGAGTCTGTTCGATAGCTTGTTTCAATGAACTAAACGGATCTCTAAAGAACATAGTAATATCTCGCTCTAGTGCATTTTCAAATAGCTCAAACTGTAAGAAAAACTTGTTTATAATAGAAGTAGTTACATCTGTAAAATCTTCATTTTCTAAATACTGTTTGTATTTGTTATACAGCATTGTTTTATTTTTAGGAAGAGCTCCGAATAATTTCCCTGCACTTTTTAGTAAAAATTGCGCAGGTGTAAAGCGGCGGAAGATATTTATTTCTTCCATCTGTATTCGACTCGTCATTCGATCCGTATCACGTCGCCAATCATCAAGTATTTTAAAGTCGCATGCTAACTGGATTCGATTTTCTCCGCATAAAGAGTTAAGTCCTTCACTTATTTCTTCTAAGTATGCTTGACTTTGCAGGAACTCATGATTTGAAGTTTCAATCCAATTTTGCATGGATGAAGCGAAGTTAGGTAACACAGTTTGTTCTAAATAGTTGCGAATTCTCTCGTTCATTACTGTATTTAATTCCGTATCCATATGTCTAAAATCGCTGTCTTCACTAATGAGATCAGAGCAGCTTTGCAGTAGCTTCGGAATATGCTCTGTAAGATCATTCGTAATGTTATGTTTCATTGTACGATAGGAATCTGTAATGAAATGAATTTTTTCTTTTTCAAAAGCAGTAAGATTATTAATAAAGCCATTTAGTCTCATTAAAATATCTTCATTCCAATTAATAGAATCCACTAAGTTATTTTCCATCTCAACTCGTTTATCCAATAGATATTGAATTGCTTTTCGAATGAAAAGTAGTATTTTTTTCGTACGTTCTTGATCAAGATTTTTATACTCAAAGTTAAAATGAATAAAATCAGTTAACTCGTTTAATTGTTGACTGTTTGCATATAACGATGAATAAGGTAAAACTTTCGCCTGTGGAAAATATGTGTTTATTCTCGTTTGTGTATCATGTATCACTCGTTTTACTTCTGCTTCGCTATAAATGTTATCAATTTTATTCAATAAGAAATGAATTTGTAAATCTGGTGCATGTTCTTGAATGTTTAATAAAATATCACGTTCTTTGTCAGTAAAAGGTGAATCTGCATTCAATACGAATAACAAACTGTCTACTGAGTCTAAATAGCCGAATGTTTCATTTCTCATATCGTTGTTTCTATTAAAGCTAGGTGTAACAACGAATGCTAGTTTGTTTTTACTTAAAGGCTTGCAAGGTAATTTAAATTCAATACATGTTTTTTCTCTATATGTTTGTCGGTGCATAGACATCATGTTATGGAAATCAGAGAAATCATTAGTCGTTGAAATTGTCGCATCTGTTATAGCGTTAATTTCTGTATGAGTGTCATCTTTAAAGATAACTGTATTTGCGCTTGCGTTTTCTAATATATTTTCTCCTAGTACAGAGTTAACAAATGAAGATTTTCCGTTTCCAGAAGTTCCTGTTACTAAAAGACGATTTGTTCTTACATCTGCAAGCTCATAGACCAACCATCTAAAGCGATGTCCCATTTCTAAATCATTGTTTTGTGCCCACTGTGTAATAGAATCAAAAAGATGTAAACTATAGTCTAAACCATCCTTGTAATCGGTAGAATATAACAATAGTTTTTCTGCATGTTTCACGTCTGCCGAATCTATTTTAGCAGAGAAAATCTCATCCCATGCCAATACTGCTGCAGATGGGAAGACAGAGCGAGAAGGATTGACCATTTTTAACCAATTCGTTAAAATATTCGGAACAATATCATGTAATTGTCTCAGCATATACTGGCCTTGAATTAATTCAAAATACGTTTCTTCGTAAAGAGAAGAAATGTCGTCCCATTCATCGGCTGAATATACTTCGATATGTGAGAAAAAGTCATTTATTGTTTTAAGCCAAAGCAAATAAGTTTGTTCATTCTTATAGCTGTGCCAAAGCGATGAAACAATTTGTGTAAATTGGACTAGGTCTACATTGTGTAACGTAACTAGTACCTTATAGAAATAATCTGGTGAAATGGTTTTCGTAAATCCTTCATCAATATATTCCTTTAAAATCTCAAACCATTGGAAGGACTCTGTTCGAATCATTTCATTTACTGCAAGTTCCACCGCGCTGTCCCAATCTTGCTGTTCTTCATAAAAGGAACGAGCAATAGCTGTAACGTTTGGATAATCAGGATTTACAGAAACAGCTTCTTTAATAACTGCGAAAGCTAAATCAAGTTTGTTTTGTTCTATGTAAAGAGAGAGTAATTGCAATGAAATTTCGGTCATAAGTATTTTATTATCAGTAGCAATGGACGTATAAACAGTTTCGGCAGCGGATAATTGATTGAGCTCGAAGTAAGCATCTGCAATATTCTTTTGTGCCCATGGTTCTAATTCATTATTGACTTTCTCCCATTTAAAAATAGCGGATTCAAAATCTTGATGGTGATAATAAAACTCACCTTGTGCATAACGAATATAAGATCCATCCGAAAATTCATTTTTTTGTTCGGCTAAATAAGCTTCTCCCAGTACTTGGAGAGGCGGATGTGTTTCATTTTCCATTAGAAATGTTTCATAATATATTTTTTTTATTAATTGTTTTTCTAGTGTCATGTTTTTCCCCCACTATATCTTGAAAAGTGTATATTTCTTTATATGTCAACACTTTTTTTGCATTGATGCTCTTTATTCTAGCAAAGATTTTCTTTTAAAAAATTTCATTTTCCTTTCATTTTTAGAGTAGGATTGAATTTTCATGCATAAAGTTTCAGTTTTTTTTCAATTTCCTTTCAGTTCTGAAACAACATTAACTCTTCCTAATAACATAATAAGGCTATAATATTCTACATGAAGTTGTAACATTGGATGTAGAGTTCGGCATAAAAACAATGTATAGTGAATAGGTATACCATGTTTGCTTTATTGATGGAAAGGGTACAATGTGGAATAACGATAACGTATGGGATGTGTCGTGCGAATGGAAGAACATATTGGTGAATTAATCGCACACTACGGTTATTATGGAATTATTATTGCGCTTGCTGGAGGAATCGTCGGATTACCAATACCAGATGAATTTCTACTTACATTTGTCGGATATAATATTTCAAGGGGATATATGTCAGGAACAGAGGCGTTTACGAGCGGCATGGCTGGGGCTATCATTGGGATTACATTAAGTTATATGCTTGGTTTAAAACTAGGACTCCCTGTATTGAAAAAATATGGTTCTAAAGTGGGGATTAAAGAAGCTCAAATCGAGAAGACTCATATTTTATTTGAGAAATATGGTCCTTTTTTATTGGTGTTTGGCTATTTTATACCTGGTGTTAGACATTTAACTGCTTATTTTGCAGGAATGTCCGACTTAAAATGGGGTAAGTTTTGTTTATATGCATATGGCGGTGCGCTCATTTGGGTGAGCGTTTTTATTGGACTCGGGTGGAAATTAGGAGAAAAGTGGCGAGATGTAGAGTACAATTTACATCGATACGGATTTTGGATTGGTGTTGTTTCAATCATTATCGCTTTGATTGTTTATACATATGTAAAAATACAAAAAGATAAGAAAAACCGCTAATGTATATAGCGGTTTTTTTTATGTTATTCTGCAATTTCCTCATATAAGAAGTACGTCACATTATAAATATGTTCTACCTCGTCATCTGTCATATACATCAGTTCTTCACGTTCAATTCCTTTTTTCTTTTCAATAAATTCAATCATATTTTTCCGTTCTTCTCTTTTGATCATTTTAATTTCTCCTCTCAATCTGTTTTAATACAGTTTATTTAAGTTAGTACTATTATATAACAGAATCTTTAGAAAGTTCCAGCTTTTTCAATTTTTTTTGGAAAAGAACTTTTCGACAAAACAAGACCTCACAAACTCATACCATAATCTCAGTTCTATCTATTTTTGTGTGCAAAGAAAATATAAAAAAGCATCCGTTATTTCACGAATGCTTTTTATTCCATCATTTGCTTAATAAGTTCCCGGTTACGTTGTTTAAAAACATCATTATGGGAAGAAACCATGCCATATTCACTTGCATCCGGCTGAATAAATTGTTTTGCTTTATTCACGGCGTTCCCAGCATCTTGAAAAGCACCAGCGATTAAATGCAATTTACCCTCGTGTTTTAAAATATCTCCCGCAGCATATAACCCTTCTATGGAAGATTCACTATTTGCATTACCTGCAATAAAGTAATCATCTATTATTTCAATATTTAGTTCACTATTCTTCAATAATGTCATATCACGTTCGTATCCATGATTAATAATGACTTCATCAATTGGTAAATATGAAACTTCTCCTGTTTCATGATTTGTTAATTCCACACGCTCAATTGCTTCATGATTATTATCTGCAATTAACTTTGTAATTGTTGTATGCAAGAAGCATGTTGCAGAGCTATTCATAAGTTGTGTTACTTGTGCTTCATGACCAGACAAAGTATCTTTTCTATATGTTAAATACACTTTTTTTGCAATTGGCTCCAGTTCATTAGCCCAATCGATTGCAGAATTGCCTCCGCCTGAAACAATGACCGTTTTATCCTGAAAATGTTTTAAAGATTTTACAGTATAATTTAAATTCGATACTTCGAATCTTTCAGCACCTGCAATTGCTAATTTTTGTGGCTTTAATATTCCGCTCCCTGTTGCTACAATAACAGTCTTTGAAAAATGTCTTTTTCCAGAGGATGTCTTTAACACAAAGATTCCCTCTTCATTGCGAGTTATCGATTCTACTTTTTCATTTAATACTACTTCTGGATGGAATGTTAATCCTTGCTCTACAAGTTGATCAATTAACTTAGCCCCCATAACTGGTGGCAATCCGCCAATATCCCAAATCATTTTTTCTGGATAAACATGTATCTTTCCACCTAATTGTGGCTGAAATTCAATAATCTTCGTTTTCATTTCTCTTAATCCACTATAAAACGCTGAATAAAGCCCTGCAGGTCCACCACCAATCACAGTTACATCAAATAATTCCTCTTGATTCATTCGCGTTCACTCCTCAGTTTTTAATGTATATTGATTATCATTCTCAATAAAATATAACCTGTTTCAATTAGATTTACAATCCAAATTACTATTGACAATATAAAAAGATAAAATTATATTATTAAGTGGTTGAAATTGATAATCATTTTCAATTTGTAAACTATTAACAAAATTGGAGGGAATGTAACGTTTCATTGACTTATAAATTATTCAAGTACTTTTATTACAATAAATCTCGAGATCAAGATTTATAAGTCCAATATAGAACGAATTGTGAGATTTCATCCTGTTAGAAAGCTATATATTACATTCACTTTATAAAAGGAGAAGACGAATGAAAAAATTATTTATTTCACTTACAGTTCTATTTGTGCTTGTTATGAGTGCTTGTAGCAACGGATCAACAAATAAGAAAGAAGATTCAAGTGCAAAGGGAAGTAAATCAGAAACAATTACATACCAATCTGAAAATGGTAAAGTTGAAGTCCCTGCAAACCCAAAACGAGTCGTTGTATTATCATCATTCGCAGGTAACGTAATGTCTTTAGGTGTAAATCTTGTTGGGGTAGATTCATGGTCCAAACAAAATCCGCGTTTTCAAGAGAAATTAAAAGATGTTGTTGAAGTATCAGATGAAAATATCGAAAAAATTATTGAATTAAATCCAGACTTAATTATTGGTTTGTCTAATATTAAAAACGTTGATAAGTTAAAGAAAATTGCTCCAACTGTTACATTCACATACGGAAAAGTAGATTACTTAACTCAACATTTAGAAATCGGTAAATTACTAAATAAAGAAAAAGAAGCAAAAGCTTGGGTGGATGATTTCAAGAAACGCGCACAAGCAGCAGGGAAAGATATTAAAGCAAAAATCGGAGAAGACGCAACTGTTTCTGTTATTGAAAACTTCAACAAGCAAATTTATGTGTACGGCGAGAACTGGGGCCGCGGAACAGAAATTCTTTATCAAGAAATGAAATTAAAAATGCCTGAAAAAGTAAAAGAAAAAGCATTAAAACCAGGTTATTATGCATTATCTACTGAGGTTTTACCTGAGTATGCTGGGGATTACTTAATTGTAAGTAAAAATAAAGATACTGATAACTCATTCCAAGAAACAGAATCATACAAAAACATTCCAGCTGTGAAAAATAATAGAGCATTCGAAGTAAACATGATGGAATTCTACTTTAATGATCCACTTACATTAGATTTCCAACTAGACTTCTTCAAGAAAAGTTTTCTTGGTCAATAATTCAACAATGAGGAATTCTTATTTTAAGAATTCCTCTTCCTTTATTCTATGAAAAGAAATGATGTGAAACGAATGACAAAAAACAATCTACGTTCTGCTTCCTTTACGTACAAATTTATTTTAGGAATTATTGCGTTTTTCCTTATTTTTATAATCGCGATGTTGTTTGGTGCGGCAGATACAACTGTAAAGGATGTATGGTTAGCGCTTACTTCTTCAGCCAAAGGAGAAAAGCTTTCCATAATCCGTGAACTACGCTTACCACGTGAAGTTGCAGCTATTTTTGTTGGGGCCGGTCTCGCTGTTTCTGGTGCAATTATGCAAGGATTAACCCGCAATCCACTTGCGGATCCAGGTCTACTTGGTCTAACTGGTGGTGCTAACGCTGCACTTGCTATTACCATTGCCTTTATACCCTCTGTAAATTATTTTTATATGATGATTGCCTGCTTTATTGGAGCAGCACTCGGTGCAATGATGGTTTTTGGCATTGGGTTGATGAAAAAGGGAGGGCTTTCTCCCTTTCGAATCGTCCTTGCTGGATCGGCAGTTTCAGCATTCTTAGTCGCGGTTTCAGAAGGGATTGGGATTTACTTCAAGATCTCGCAAGACGTATCTATGTGGACAGCAGGAGGCGTAATTGGAACAACATGGAGCCAGCTACAAATCATTATTCCAGTTATTTCAGTAAGTATATTTATTGCCATTTTATTTTCAAAGAAATTAACGATTTTAAGTCTAAGTGAAGAAGTCGCAATTGGACTTGGTCAAAAAATCATCGTCATTAAAACCGTTCTTTTTATTGTTATTATTTTGCTTGCAGGTGCCTCTGTTGCACTTGTTGGAAACATGGCATTCGTAGGTTTAATGGTGCCCCATATGGTACGACCAATCGTCGGGCCAGACTATCGCTTTGTTGTCCCGATGTCTGCAATTGTTGGTGCTTCTTTTATGCTATTGGCTGACACAATCGGACGTACAATGAATGCTCCATATGAAACACCACTTGTTGCCATTGTTTCCATTGTAGGTTTACCATTCTTCCTATTCATTGTACGTAAAGGAGGAAGAACATTCTCATGATTCAACAATCAATTTTAAAAAAACAACGACTCATTATAATGGCTTTACTTATACTTATTATCGCAACAATCATAGTCGGTATGGGATTAGGAGCTGCTTCACTCTCCTACGATAGGCTGCTTCCAACATTATTTGGACAAGGAACATTTAAAGAAGAATTTGTTTTATTCTCTCTTAGATTGCCTAGAATTACAATTACACTATTAGCCGGCATGGCACTTGCCTTATCAGGGGCTATATTACAAGGGATTACTCGAAACGATTTAGCTGAACCTGGAATTATCGGTATTAATTCAGGAGCAGGTGTAGCGATTGCGATTTTCTTTTTGTATTTTCCAATCGATGCAGGTTCATTTGTATACTTACTACCAGTTGTTGGATTTATGGGGGCTTTTATTACGGCTTGCCTGATTTATGTCTTTTCATATAAAAAAACTACGGGACTTCAGCCGATAAATTTAACATTAACGGGGATTGGATTCTCATTCGCACTCTCAGGAACAATGATTGTAATTATCTCCTCTGCTGAACGTGCCAAAGTAGATTTTATCGCAAAATGGCTTGCCGGAAATATTTGGGGAGATGATTGGGTCTTTGTATTGGCTATCCTTCCATGGTTAGCTATACTGATTCCGTTCACATTATATAAGGCAAACCGTCTAAATATTCTTGCCTTAAACGAACCCGTAGCGATTGGCGTCGGGATTGAAATTGAAAAAGAACGCCGCTCTCTACTACTAGCAGCCGTTGCATTAGCAGCCACTGCAGTTTCAGTTACAGGGGGAATCGCCTTTATTGGGCTTATGGCCCCGCACATTGCAAAATCTTTAGTTGGGCCAAGACATCAAATGTTTGTCCCTGTAGCCATTCTGATCGGTGGATGGCTATTATTACTTGCAGATACAATTGGTCGGCATATTGTAGAACCAAGTGGAATTCCTGCAGGTATTATGGTTGCTTTTATTGGTGCTCCCTATTTTATGTATTTGTTACTGAAAAAGTAGAAAAAGCCTTCGAGAATCTCCTTTCTCAAGGCTTTTTCTATTTTTTATTATTGACTATACCCTTCAAACTATATTTAAAATCTAATGAAGTCTTGTTTTGTTCGTTATCCCGCTATTCGTGGGCAGTAAAGGCTGGGGAAGCACGGGGAGAAAACTGCCCGTAAAAGCCCGATTGGGCGGGCTTTCCATTAGTGGGGGATGAAGAAAACCCCCACTGATGGAAGTTTCACTTTATTATAGACGTAAAAATTCTGGTTGTGTTGTACCAGCACTATCAATGTAATAAATGGTATCAGGATTGATTTTTATTAACACGTAATTTGGATCTTCAGGACCAAGTAACCAACGTTTTAAACTATTTGTCCAAAATTTATTTTTTAACGTACTGTCTTCTTCAATAGAAGCAATGCCTTCTATTTCAAGATATTCTTCTTCCCAGTGTTTTCCCTGGCGACCAAGTAAAACATGAACATTTGCATTTTGTTCGATATCTGTTATTTTTTTTGATTGCCGATCTGTTGCAGCGTACAATACGAAATCTTCATGAAAAAACATCATAAAGCAGCTGTACGGTTTGTTGTCACGAATGGTTGCGAGAACACCGATTTGTTGGTTTTGGATAATCTTTTCGATTTTTTCTTTTATATGCATTTGTTTCTGCTCCTTTCGAGTGTAACACTCCTGTTTTTCTGAAGCGGGATTTCCTGTAAGAGTTCAATTGTTTATGCTCGCTCTTATTATTTTCTTCAATACATCTTTTAAAACGTAATTACGATAAAAATTGGGTAAATTAGAAGAAGAATAATGGTAATATAAAGAGTGATTGATAAAGGAAGGGAAGGATGAAAAGGATGTTTAATAAGATTTTTTTATTTGTTGCAGTCATTGGTGTACCGCTTTCTGTCCTTGGTAACGTAATGCATTGGCCACAAACAATTATGTTTGCTGTATATTGCGTCACAATTATTGCACTTGCCGGTTTTATGGGGAGAGCAACGGAAAGTTTGGCGGTTGTGTCAGGACCTCGTATAGGTGGCTTGTTAAACGCAACATTTGGTAACGCAGTCGAGCTTATTATTTCTATTTTTGCATTGCAAGCTGGGTTAACAGAAGTCGTACTCGCTTCGTTAACAGGTTCTGTTCTTGGGAACTTATTATTAGTGGGTGGACTCTCTTTTTTTGTAGGTGGTCTGAAGTATAAACGTCAAACCTTTAATGTATATGACGCGAGGCATAATTCATCTTTATTAATTTTTGCAGTCGTTGTTGCTTTTGTGATTCCCGAAATATTTTCAATGAAAATGAACGTCGAGAAAACGTTCCAACTTAGTATCGGCATTGCTATTATTATGATTGTTTTATATTTAGCAGCATTGTTTTTCAAACTTGTTACGCACCGCGGCGTATATCAGCATAAAGAAGAAGTAGTAGAGCATGATGAAGAGCCAGAATGGTCAAAAGGAAAAGCGTTGCTTATTTTAGCGATTGCAACAGTAGCGGTTGCTTATGTATCAGAGGCACTTGTACATACAATTGAAACAGTTGCTAAGACATTTGGCTGGAGTGAATTGTTTATCGGGATTATCATTGTGGCGATTGTCGGAAATGCAGCAGAGCATGCATCGGCTATAGTTATGGCTTATAAAAATAAAGTTAATATTGCTGTTGAAATTGCAGTTGGCTCAACATTACAAATTGCCATGTTTGTTGCGCCTGTACTTGTCATTATTTCTATGTTCTTTGCGGTAAATATGCCTCTTGTATTCACGATTCCAGAATTGGTAGCAATGATTACGGCTGTATTTTTGACAATTGCCATATCAAATGATGGCGATACAAATTGGTTTGAAGGTTTAACATTACTTGCCGCTTATCTCATTATGGGAATCGGTTTTTATTTATTATAAAAAGTTTGGATAACAATAGAGAGCAGGGAAAAGAATATAACCGTATAGTCCCATTAGGAAGGAGCTTTACGGATGAAACGAGTGTGCAATATTTATATCACCATTATGTTCTCGTTTATCTTTTTATTTCCTTGTAGTAGTTTTGCGAAGACAGAATTGAATATGAAAGTTCCACCATCTGTTTTAAATGTCTCAAAAGAAAATACGTATCCAAATCCAACAGAGGACCTGCCGCGCTTACAACCGAGTGAACTAGCAAAAACATTGCTTGAGACATCGCCAATAAAGATTGAAAATCCGGATTTAATTCGAATGTTTAATGAAACATCTATTTCTAATGCACCACTTGCAGTTGGATATCGCGCGAAAATTTATTTAGGACAATGGCCTTTAAATTATGAATCGATTGAAACAACAATGAACTGGGAATACAGGCAAGTCAATCGGAATGTTCATGATAATCGCGGTGGACAGGGATTTTATCCACTTCGCTATAAACAAGAAGCACAAAAGCTAGTAGAAGGTGGGCTTACTTCTTACATTAAGGATGCAGAAGATGTGAAGAAGATGATGCTGTTAAAAGCGATGGAAAAAGTACGTTTACCTCTTTCGTTTAAAACAATTATTGGTTATGGAACCCAGCATGAACGAGTATATAATATTAGTCCGAAACAACTTGGATATTTATATGCGTATACGCCAGCAGTTAACGAAAAAGGAAAAGTAACATTTGGCGAAGTATATCTTGTCTTAAAAGGGAATCAGCGAAAATTGATGATTAAAAATATCACATCACAAGGAATTGGAGCATCCATACCAATTCAAGATCATATTTCCTTTAAGTTTATTTCGTCTCCTGATCCAAGGTAAAGGTTCATACAAAAAACGTCAGCATGATAGTACGCTGACGTTTTTTCTTATAACGTGATGTTTGCTTGTTTCGTTAAGAAATTTTCTGTTGGATAATAACTATTTTTTACAAGAATGTTTGGTCCAAGACATTTAACAGCTGGACAATGACAGCTTAATTCTTTTGCTGTTTGTGAGGAACTCCACTTGTCATAAGCTTCTTGCAGTGTATTTGTTTGAACATTTCCGAGCATTGGAACGTCACCGAAATCTGTAACGATAATACTGCCGTCAAAAATATTTACATTTAAGCGAGAACGACCGTCTGGGTCATTACGTACTGTGACATTTTTACTTGTATGCAGCTTTTTGAATATTTCTAAATCGCGTTCGTCGCTGCTACATGCATAGAATGGCAATGTTCCAAATAGCATCCATACATTTTCATCGCGAATATCGAGAAGGTGTGAAATGGCACTCAAAATTTCATCTTTCGTTAAAATTTCAAGATTGCTAGCAAAATCACTTGGATACATTGGATGTACTTCATGACGTTTACAGCCCATCTCTTCAACGATTTGACGGTGAATATGTTCAATATGCGGAAGTGTACGTTTATTGAGCATTGTTTCAGCAGAAACAAGAACACCTGCTTCTGATAAGGCTTTACTATTTGAAATCATCCGTTCAAATAATTTGGCACGTTGTTCATATGACGGTTTGCGCTCCATCATCGCAAATCCGCCCTGGGCGAAATCATCAATCGTTCCCCAGTTATGAGAAATATGTAAAACATCGAGATAAGGAATAATTTGTTCATAACGGGCTAAATCTATAGTTAGGTTAGAGTTAATCTGGGTGCGAACGCCTCGTTCGTGAGCATATTTTAAGAGTGGTGTTACATAATTATCAACAGACTTTTTGGAAAGCATCGGCTCGCCGCCTGTAATACTTAAAGAACGTAGATGTGGAACTTCATCTAATCGTTGTAATAATAAATCAAGCGGAAGTGGGTTTGGATCTTTTGGCTGTAATGTATAACCAACAGCACAATGTTCACAGCGCATATTGCATAATGTTGTCGTTGTAAATTCAACGTTTGTTAATAATAATTTGCCATACTCTTCAAGGTCCATATAAGCTTCCCATGGATCATAAGAAGGAGTAATTGGCTTCATTTTTTGTGATGTATTCATTTATGAAATACTCCTTTGACTATTGAAATAACAATTTGTCCATCCTCTATGATAGAAGAAGATTGCTTATTTATAAAGTGAAAAAATCAAAATGAATGTATATATATAAATATAAATTGAAAAACCGACATAAAAACCCCATTTTTTTAGGGGAGGGCGAGAGCGTCTGGCCGCGCGTAGGAGCGGTCAGGGCCTTTTCCTGCCACATGCGATGTTTGAAACAAAAGGAGCAGGCTAGTAGCAGGGCATGTTGTATTCTGCATAGTAGCGATTTGTGTATTGAAAAATCAAAGTGGATATATAGTTGAACCAGTCGGACTTTTACTGTCCGTGAATAGCGGGATGAACCATTTTACACAAATTGATGGGAAATTTCATGACCGTAATAATCACTTTTGCTGTATAATAAAAGAAAGATTCAACAAGTAAACAAATGAGTATGCTAGATATGAAATTAGGATAACTCGCATAAAAAGGAGAGAGCACCTATGGGAAATGCTACTTATGATAAAGATTCACAATTAGTATATTTGAAAGAACGTTTAAATATGTTTATAGAGGTTATTGATACAATTGAACCAGAAGACGTGGAACTAGAAGATGTGGATCGCCTTCTTGAAATGTTAGATGATATTGAGTTTAAGTGTGAGCAATTTAAAAAGAGTGAGTAAAGGATCAGCGAACTGCTGATTCTTTTTTGTTAGAAGCAATGCCCAAAAAGATGTATAATCAAATTGTGAAATTTTGAAATGCATTTTGGTAGCGTTCACAATTGAGGGGGAAGTAATCATGAAAAAGCTTCAAGAAAGCATGTATAAACTAATTGTTGAGACGTCAACAAACTTACCAAAAGATGTTCGACGTGTGATTCAACAAGCGAAAGAACGAGAAAGTGCAGGAACTCGTTCAGCGATGGCGCTTGGCACAATTACAAATAATATTAAAATGGCAGATGATAATATTTCGCCAATTTGCCAAGATACAGGGATGCCAACTTTTAAAGTGTACACACCAGTTGGTGTAAATCAATTACACATTAAAGAAGCAATTTACAAAGCGATTGAACAAGCGACGAAAGACGGGAAGCTTCGCCCAAACTCTGTTGATTCTCTGTTTGGTGATAACAGCGGAAATAACTTAGGACCAGGAACACCTGTCATTAAGTTTGAACAATGGGAAAAAGATTATATCGATGCACGTCTTATTTTAAAAGGCGGTGGCTGTGAAAATAAAAATATTCAATACAGCTTACCTTGTGAAATTGAAGGACTAGGACGAGCTGGCCGCGATTTAGAAGGAATTCGTAAATGCCTTCTTCATGCGGTATATCAAGCACAAGGACAAGGATGTAGCGCTGGCGTAATTGGCGTTGGTATCGGAGGAGATCGCACGTCAGGTTATGAGCTTGCGAAAAATCAATTGTTCCGTGCATTAGATGATGAAAATCAAGTAGAAGAATTAAAGCAGCTTGAAGACTATATTATGGAAAATGCTAATAAGCTTGGTATTGGAACGATGGGATTTGGCGGCGAAACAACATTACTTGGCTGCAAAATCGGTGTATACAACCGTCTTCCAGCTAGCTTCTATGTTTCTGTTGCGTATAACTGTTGGGCATATCGCCGCCTAGGTGTAACGATTCATCCAGAATCAGGTGAAATTCTTGACTGGTTATACCAAGAAGGTGAAGATACGTTAACACACGAGGAAGCAAACGAAGAGGCAAATACGCAACGTGAAATCGTCTTACAGGCGCCAATTACAGAGGAACAAATTCGCGAACTTCGCGTTGGTGACGTTGTAACGATTAACGGTATGATGTACACAGGCCGCGATGCAATTCATAAACATTTAATGGATAACGACTGCCCAGTTGATTTAAACGGACAAGTTATTTATCACTGCGGACCAGTTGTTGTAAAAGATGAAAACGACAATTGGAAAATTAAAGCGGCAGGACCGACAACAAGTATTCGTGAAGAACCGTACCAAGGCGATATTATGAAGAAATTCGGTATTCGCGCTGTTATTGGTAAAGGCGGCATGGGTGCGAAAACATTGGCGGCATTAAATGAACATGGCGGCGTATACTTAAATGCAATTGGCGGTGCAGCGCAGTACTACGCAGAGTGCATTAAAGATGTACAAGATGTTGATTTCTTACAATTTGGTATTCCAGAAGCAATGTGGCATTTACGTGTAGAAGGATTTAAAGCAGTTGTAACAATGGATTCTCATGGTAATAGCTTACATGCTGATGTGGATAAATCATCTTTAGAGAAATTAGCAACGTTTAAAGAACCAGTTTTTAAATAAGAAAGAGGAGCTGACGTTTGTCGGCTCTTTTTTGTGCGTCGAACGTTGTCGAATGATCTTTAATTCGTGTCGAAGCGCCGATAAATGTTAAAAAACGGTCGATATATTGCAAAGAATGGTCGATATATTGAGTCAGCTTCTTGCTTTGTATTGGTATAAATGGAAAAACGTGTTCAGCATGAAAAAATTATAGACACAGAAACTACAAGTACGATTCTATATGAAAAGGAGCTTATAAATGAAGCGTAATTGGTTCTATATTGGTATTATCTTTTCAATTATGATGGTACTTGTTCCAGCTTCTGTGCTTGCTTATGTGAATACACCAAATCATTGGGGAATTCCGCGTGCGAAGAATGAAACTCCTCCTGATGCTGGTCAGAAATTTACAGAGCTGCTGCAGAAAAATGGAGGATTTTATTTAGGGGATACAAAGAAAAAAGATATTTATTTAACGTTTGATAATGGATATGAAAATGGCTTTACCGGAAAAATTCTTGATGTGTTAAAAGAAAAGAAAGTACCGGCAACCTTTTTTGTGACAGGACACTATATTAAAACTCAGGAAGATTTATTAAAACGAATGGCAAATGAGGGGCATATTGTTGGAAACCATTCACAGACTCATCCGGATTTTACAACGGTAAATGATGCAAAGCTTCGTGAAGAACTGCAAACTGTAACAGATGAAATTCAAAAGGTAACTGGGCAAAAGGAAGTACGATATGTTCGGCCACCGCGCGGAATTTTCAGTGAACGTACATTGGCACTCGCGAAAGATATGGGTTATTATAATGTCTTTTGGTCACTTGCTTTTCTTGATTGGAAAGTGGATCAGCAAAGAGGATGGCAATATGCTCATAATAATGTAATGAATATGGTTCACCCCGGGGCGATTATTTTGCTGCACTCTGTTTCGAAGGATAACACAGAAGCACTTGCGAAAATCATTGATGATTTACGCGAGAAGGGGTATCATTTTAAAAGCTTAGATGATTTAGTAAAAGGCAATCAACCGTAAGCATGTATGCTTGCGGTTTTCTCATGCTATAATGATGTGTAAAAAGGATGAGGAATGCATGTGGAGCGAACAAATTACGTTAGACTATCCATATCGTTTTGAAGAAGTATTAAAACGTTTATCTTTTGATCCGTTACATATCATTCATTTAGAAGATAAAACGATTCATGTCCCACTTACCCTAGATGGAGAACAAGTGATTGTCCGTGTACAAGGGAAGGCGACAACTGAGGAGCCGCAATTTTGGGTTTCTAGCCAAAGCGATAAACAAGACGAAATTATGAAGCGCATTTCTTCTATTTTTCAATGGAATCAACCTTTTCATGAGATTCAGCATCATTTTTTAAACACATCATTACGGCCGCTTTTTGAAACATTTGCATATACTCCAATTATTTTAGAGTTCGATTATTTTGCTTGTCTTCTACGTTGTATTATTCATCAACAAGTTCACGTGAAATTTGCGACAGCACTTACAGAACAATTTGTAAAAACATATGGCACGGAGAAACAGGATGTTTTCTTTTTTCCGGCTCCTGAACAAGTAGCAACTATTACAGTAGAAGAATTGAGAAATCAAAAATTTAGTCAGCGTAAAGCAGAGTATATCATTGGACTTGCACAGTATATTGTGGACGGAAAGTTAAACTTAGAGGAGTTAGAGGGAAAAACAGACGAAGAAGTTGCAGCAATGCTATTACCAATACGAGGTATTGGAGCATGGACTGTACAAAATTTCTTATTGTTTGCTCTTGGACGTCAAAATATGTTTCCAAAAGCAGATATTGGGATTCAACGTGCGCTTCAACAGTTATTTCAATTAGAACAAAAGCCAGATGACGTATTTTTAGAACGAATGAAACAAGAGTGTGAACCATATTGCAGTTATGCATCATTATATTTATGGAAAAGTATAGAGTAGAGGTGGAACAATGATACAAAAACAACATGAGAGTAAGTTAGAAGTTGGCCAAACGTTTCCGGTGACAATTAAGCGTCTTGGGATTAACGGAGAGGGCGTAGGTTACTTTAAGAGACAAGTTGTCTTCATTCCAGGGGCGCTTCCAGGAGAAGAAGTTGTTGCAGAAACAACGAAAATGGGGCGTGGTTTTGCAGAAGCAAAAGTGAAAAAAATTCGTAAAGCTTCGCCGCATCGCGTAAAACCGCCGTGTGCTGTGTATGAGAAATGCGGTGGGTGTCAGCTTCAACATTTAGATTATCAAGAGCAATTAAATCAAAAGCGTGATATCGTTGTACAAGCATTTGAGAAGTACATGAACGGAAGTATGGAAGATAAGATTCGTAAGACACTTGGCATGGGAGATCCGTGGCATTATCGTAATAAAAGTCAATTACAAGTTGGGCGTAAAGATGAGAAAGTCATCACAGGATTATACGAACAAAACTCACACCGCTTAATTGATATTTCTCATTGTATGATTCAACATAAAGCAACAAACGAAGCAACAAAAGTGGTAAGACGTATATTAGAAAAACTGAACATTTCTATTTACAATGAAAGAAAACAAAAAGGTCTTGTACGGACAATTGTGACGCGTGCTGCTGTACAAACAGGGGAAGTACAAGTCACATTAATTACGACAAAAGAAGAATTGCCAAATAAAGAACAATTTATTGCAGAAGTGCAAAAACAAATGCCATCTGTAAAATCGATTATGCAAAACGTCAATGGCCGTAACACATCAGTTATCTTCGGTGATAAAACATTCCGCTTAGCTGGAAAAGAAGTGATTCAAGAAATACTTGGTGATCTATCATTTGAATTATCTGCACGCGCATTCTTCCAGTTAAATCCTGAGCAAACCGTTGTGTTATATAACGAAGCGAAAAAAGCAGCTGCTTTAACAGGGACAGAAAAAGTCGTAGATGCGTATTGCGGCGTTGGAACAATCGGACTTTGGCTTGCAAAAGATGCAGCAGAAGTACGCGGTATGGATGTGATTCCAGAAGCGATTGAAGATGCGAAGAAAAATGCGAAGCGTCACGGCTTCACAAATACAAAGTACGAGGCTGGAAAAGCGGAACAATGGCTGCCAAAATGGGTAAAAGAAGGCTGGCGTCCTGATGTAATCGTTGTTGATCCGCCGCGTACAGGCTGTGATGATAAATTACTCGAAACAATTTTAAAAGTAAAACCGAAAAAGGTTGTGTATGTATCTTGTAATCCATCATCACTTGCGCGTGATGTGAAAACGTTGATGAAGAGTTATGACGTGGAGTATGTACAGCCAGTGGATATGTTCCCGCATACGGCGCATGTGGAGAATGTTGTGAAGCTTGTTAGAAAAGAAAAGTAAAGTAAAGGTACAGCATTGAAGGACAGGCCTTATCGAAAAATCGATAAGGCCTGATTTTTATTCATGATGAATTACGCTGAACCGTACCACAAGTGATGGTAAACAAAAAAGTAGAATTAACTATTTGTATGGGGAAATTAAAAAAGTTAATGGGTAGTTATTTAGCGTAATTCTTTAAAATTAAGTAATATAGTTACAATTTTTAAGCAGATAACTTTATGCTACTTATAATATTTCAAAATAATGGTATAATTATTAGATTATTATGTAGTTGAGGGGACGCAAAATGAGAGAAATATTTTTACCTATCTGCTTAAATTACGAAACTGCCATTGAGTTTTCTAACAAATTAAAGAGTATTGATTTGATTAATAATAAAGATTTAGTAATAATCGATATTACAAATTTTAGTAAGGCGAATGGGAAAGTTGAACCTTTTGGTGCTCTTATGGTAATTAATTCTATAAGAAGCTTAAAAAGAAAATGTGGATTGCATGATGTCCCTATAAAAATAAGGTATACAAAAGAATATGGTATAAAGAACACATATGCAAGGTCATTGAGATTTTATAGCAGTTTAGGTCTAGATATAGGTGAACCTCCGGAAACTGATTACGTGGTTTCATCTTCAGCAAGATTTATACCGATAATAAAATCGGATTTTAGTGATATTAGTAACGCTATTCATGAACAAGATGAGATTAATTTGATTTCTAAAAGGATAGCAAAAGTGATTTCTAGAGGAAATGAAAATTTGTATGAATATATGGAATTTAGCATAAATGAAATATTACGTAATGTAATTGAGCATAGTGGTAAACGAGAAATATGGTATTGTGCACAATATTGGCCAACTACTGTTGGTGGAAAGCTTATTGAAGTTGCAATTATGGATGAGGGGATAGGGATACAAAATTCTTTAATTGAAGAACTTGGCGATGAAGAGGAGAATGTATTGAAGTTCGCTTTAGTTCCTGGTTGCAGTAGTAAACCAACAACTCATTATATTGATAGTGCACCAAATTCCGGTTTTGGTTTATATATGACAAGTGAAATAGGTAGAGATACTGGGGATTTTATCCTTGCGTCTAATACAGATGTACTATATGCTTCGGGAAAAATGGAACGTTCTTTAGAATGCTTTGTAACAGGTACTATTATTACCTTAAGGCTATATATTGATAGCTTACAAGACTATAAGGTAAAGAATGAAGAACTTGTAAGCAAAGGGCTAGAGAAGGCCCAAGAATACCTTAGATATAGAGAAGGGAAAAAATTTGCACCTGGACTTGAGATGGGTAGTTTTTTTAAATAAACAATTAATTTAGAAGATAATAAAAAACGCGATAGTATGTCAATATGACACTTTTCGAAGGTGCGAATACAAATAAATGCACCAGGAAAAACTTGTGAAATTTAACAAGCTCAGTGGTTTAAATACTATATTTGGTAAGAAATATGAAAGCTGACATACTATCCTTATAAGGTACAGTATCTAGAGAAACTTGAAGAAACACACGTGCAGTATAGAGAAAGGGGTAGCTAGTTGATGGATTTAAAGGTCAATATTGAACAAGAATTGTGGAGAGCTATAGAGAAGAACTATGAAAATGAAAGCTATTCTACTGCTATTTTAGACGCTATGCATTTATTAACAGACACTATTAGAAATAAGACTGGTTTAGAGGGTGATGGCTCAGGCTTGATAGGACAAGCTTTTGGTGGTGAAAATCCAAAATTACAATTAAATAAATTGCAAACAGAATCAGAAAAAAATATACAAAAAGGGATGCAAGAGTTACTAAGAGGTCTATATACCACAATTAGGAACCCAAGAAGCCATGAAAGGTATAATGATTCAAAAGAGGAAGCAGATTCAATAATATATTTTATCAGTTATTTATTAAAGACTATTGATAAATCAAAAACTAGTTTTGAAAAATCCACATTTTTACAAAGAGTATTCGATGAATATTACGTAAAATCGAAGGAATACTCTGATTTATTAGTAAAGGAGATTCCAAAACGCCAGAGAGTTGATATTGCCATATCTATTATTTTAACTCGGAGGGATGGAGATATCTATAAGTTATCATATTTTATGAACTCTCTTTTCGATAAGTTAGAGGAAAGCGACATATTACGTGTATATAAAGTAATTAGTGAAGAGTTAAAGTATACTAGTGCGCATGATGATATAGCTACAATATTACATATAGTGCCATCAAAATATTGGAGCCGACTAGATAAAGCAGTAAAGATTAGGATAGAAGAAATATTATATCAAAGTGCAGAGAAGGGGAAATATGATTCTTCGACTCAAAAGTGTACATTTGGTTCTCTTGGGACTTGGATAAATGCGGGACATTTAGTTAACTTCGAAGATTTCGGAGATTGGATGTATATGTTGTTGAATAAAATAAAATCTGGTGATACTGAAGAGGAAGCTTATATAGAAAATTTCTATTGGAGAAAAATCTGTGAGGCAAATCGTGATGATATAAATTATTGGTTACAAGATTATATTGCAACAGGACTCAATAATAATGATGATAAAATAATAGATAAATTAAATTCACAGATAATGTTTGAAGAAAGCCATCCGTGGTGGAATGTATTTGAGGAAGAATTAAAGAATTATCCAGATATAGTTTATCATGATTTACCGTTTTAATATCGAAGATTACCATTATTGGTTATAGATAAGTGATTGCTCATGTGAAAATGCCCCATAATGTATTATGGGGCGTGATGTTAAATATAAACAAATATTTTATGTTCAAAAATTAATTTGCTCCTAGATAGGATAAGGTGAAATCGTATTAAAAGTGTTGGTAAAAGCTAATAATTGAAGTAAGCAAACTATATTAATCATAAATCCTGTATATATAAAATTATTTGATAAAAGCTAAAAAGATTGTAATTGTAAGAAGGTCCTCTTTTAGTGAACGTAAAATTATATAGATTAAATATATAATTTTAGGAGGGCTAATAGAATGTCTCAATATAACTTAAGACAATTGGACAATCTGCAAAAAGGACGCCACGGCGAAGAACTTGCAAAATTGAAATTTAGATATTATGGCTTTGATATTTGTACATTCAAAGTATTTGGTAAAGGTTTGGGTTTTAAAATAAAAAAAGACGATAATTATTATGATATTAAAGTTAGGACGCTTACGAAATTGGATTATGTGTACTTTGAGAAAAGCACAATCTCACTAAGGAATGATTTGCTTGTTGTGTGGGTGCTATTTAATGAAGGAAAAGAACCTGACTGTTACCTTATACCGTCAACAGTATGGGAGAAACCGAATGGTGTTTTCGTAAGCCGCGATTATGAAGGACTAAAGACTGAGCCAGAGTGGGGAATAAATATTTCGGAAAAGAATTTACCGGAGTTGGAACGATATCGTTTTGAAAAAACTATATCAATGATTTTATAAAAAGAAGACACATGAATGTTTGTATACAAGTACGAGGATTTTTCACGATGACATTTTACTGGGTAGCAAGTACAAATACAGGGCAAGGAGAATAAACTCACGAGAATGAACAAGCTCGTTGGTTTAAACGTTATACTTGTTAATATATATAGGAGCTGTCATACTATCACATAAGATACTCCTGCTTAAAAACTTAAAGAAACTTATAAAATTACTAACTTAAAGCACTTGATTGTCTGTTGCGGACGATAAGTGCTTTTTGTATTTTGCGATTAATGGTGTCGCAAATACTATAATTTATAAGTGCAATAAGTGTTAAATTTTTTATAAACAAGAGCGTAAAAGTGATAGAAGGGATGATTATATGCTAGGAATACAAGTGACGATTGATAAATTTGTTACGGAGTATAAAGATATTCCACATTCAGTATTTTTACATTTGTATATGATTGTATCGCAGAAGTATAAGGTAAGAAAAAAGACATACACAGGTTCGTATGGTCATGAAATATATATAGGGAAATGTGATGGTACATATATGTACTTGTATTACAAAAATTTTAGAGAAACGGAGGGATATTTACATACTTTAAGAATAGAGACAAGACCCGAGTACTATGCACATTTTCAAGAAATATTAGGGATGCTAGCAGAAAAGGCAAGTCGAATAGAATTTGTAAGTTGTGACGTGGCGTATGATATACAAACAGGACTAGAAGATATAGTTGTGATACCGACAGATGCGCGAAGGAAAATGAGTCACTATGAGACAACACGCTATTTTGGTAAACCCGAACAACGAAAGCAGAATGGATACTGCCGAATTTATGATAAGAGGCTAGAGTTGGAACGGAATCGAGGTATTTATATAACACATGATTTAAGTAGGATAGAGATTGTGTATAAAATCAGTGAGAAAATACTATTGAACGATATAGTAAAATATCCACCGAAGCAGAATGAATATTATTTTGCGGCAGTGGTAACAGATTGGGAAACTTTAAAAAAGAAACAAGTGGAAAGAGTAATTAACTTACGAGATGGAAAAGAGATGTATACACAATATGTGAGAAGAGAAATAAAAAAGAACCTTACCAACCAGTATCAAGTGGACTTCGACGAGTTGGCAAGGTTAAATTGGGAAAAGTTAATACAAGAGCCGTGTTCAATTATACTTGGAGTAGCGTAACGAACGGGCTTTAATACTAATAGGATTTAAATATATTGTAATGATTATTTATAGTGTACGATTTTGCTAGAGGAAAAACGACTATAAAATAAGGGGTTGTGTAGATTTTAGGTTAGTTCTTACAGTATGCGTATAATGGATATACGTTACGTACAAGTTATTCGTAGAAAAACAAGTAAGCATTACTGGCAATTAAAACTTAATGAGTAGTGAGGCATATCTAATAGTGATATGTCTTTTTTGTATGCTAATTTTTCCATTTGTAGTAAACTAGGTATTATATTTGTATTACTTAATATAATGGATGGGAGTTGTATTATTGATGGCAGGTATAAATAATCATGGATTTAAAGAGATTCGAAATAGTTATAAGAAGATAAAAAAGGAATATGACGCATTAATGGAAAGTGTTTATAATGCGGACGGAACTTTTAGAGCAGACCTTGGGGGATTGTGGGATAGCATGTGGACAGCGGATTCATTGTATAAAGATACAAGTAAGTTACTAATAACCATAGAGGGAATGTTTTCTATGCTTAGTGATTTAAAAAACAAAGCAGAGTATGAGAGTATCCAAAATGATTTACAAAATCTTGAGTATGACGTTATTTCTGAGTATAAGACATATAAAGAATCAATAATAAATTTAGCAGATGGTTTTAGTGATTCAGAACAAACAGTTATAAGTGATTTTATGATTGAGAGAGCATTAAATTATTGATATAAAAAAGCATATCACTTTCGATATGCTTTTTTATAATACCTGGTACACTATAAGCACTTTGTACTAGATTCATTACAATAAGACTTGCTACTACTTTGTTTTTTAGTATAAATTTACTGGTTTTTGTTAGTCTAGAACAAAGTTTAATGAAAAGGTAAAACGTAACTATTCAAAACAATAGTATTCATTTTGAATATAGTTTGATTAAAACGAGCACTATACATGATATTAGTATAGGAACGTTTATAAAAAAAGATTGATTATTTCGCAAGGTAATTTTTTTATATTGTACGTCCTTTATATATTTAACTAATCTCATAGTATGATTTTATTTAACATTAGGTAGCAATACCGTGGGTCTTTCGTTGTTCACTTGTCATAAATTGTGCAACAAACTCTAAATCAATCGGACTAAGAGTAGTTAATTGTTCTTTTTCTTTGTCTTTTTTCAAACTCACCTTCACAACACTTTTAAACGCTCGTTTTCCCATATCATCAAGTGTTGGGTAAAAATTATGTAAACATTTTAATTGTTTAGGTGTTAATTTTCCATCTTTTTTAATTTTTTCAGCAATGCTTTTGTAAAAATTACTATTTGAATTAGCTAACCTTTTATCTAATGCTTCATGTAGAATATTTTTCAAGTATTCCTTTTTATCTTTTGTTAAGCGTTTTTCACTAACAAGATTACCTTCTATATCGTAAAAATCTGTTTTAAAATCGTCTGTAAACTTTTTAATGCACTCTGAACCTACAACCATTATATTGTTGTTTAGCTTATTTTTAATAATGTATTCATAACGGATTTCTTCATGGTTACATAATTCACATTCTGCTTCACAGTATTCATTGTCTTCCAAGCCTTTGTATTGCCATTCTTGACGTGCCTTTTGGAAATCTTCTTTTTCCTTACTCTTTTCAAACAAGTTTTTCTTAGCACGCTGCACCCAATCATTTCCCATTGCTATTCCCCCCTTTTTTTAGACATTAAATCTGTACATTTCCATATTATAGTTATTTTTTGTCTAGATTTTAAGTCCTTTTTGGATTTTTTTAGAAGTACAAAAATATAAAAAGGACTTAAAATTATTACTAAAAATATAACGGTAAATCATGCTGAGCAGGTTTTAAAAAAAGTTTATGCCAACGAGTATAAACGAGTTAACATTTTACATGATAGGTGTTATACTATCGCCACTAATCAGCATAGCCAACTTAAAAACACTTATAAGCCTTATTTCTCTTGTGTTAGGGGAAGTAAGGCTTTTTTGTTTATACAACTATTTTTAGGGGGAAATAACATGACAAGGAAACAACAAGAGGAGTTAGGGGAGCTTGCACAAGCGGAACAACGAGTTAAAGAAGTGAGCAACCAGATTGAAGATAATTATAGGGAAGCTAAGAGATTATGGAATGAAGCTGAAGGACTTGTTAAGAATAGTCCTTGGGATATAAGTGTTAAAGAGAAAGGTAAGTCTTTAAGAGAGCAATCTCAAAATCATATAGAACAAGCAAATTATTTAGAAAATAATGATAGACCAAATGCACAAGAGCATTTAAGGTATGTCCAATTTAAAATAAGTCGGTTGGAAAATGATATAGATAGAGCAACAAAACATAAGATTTATTTAGCAAATCGAAAACAGGAATTAGAAGAAAAGCTAGAGAGGGATTTACGAAGCATCCAAGGGGATTTAAAACAGGATGAATGGACGATAGAGAAAAGTAAAATGGAGTTAGAGGAGTTACGGAGGGGTAAATAATGAATGAAGCGACTCTTGAAGCTAAACGGAGAAGAAGTAGGGAGTCTATGCGTAAACGTCGAAAAAATCCTGAATACAGGGAAAAAGAAAAGGAATATGACAGGGAATATAGACGAAATAATCCAGATAAAGAAAAGGCACGGCAGGCACGTTTTCATAAACGACGAGCGGAAAGGGGAAATATATGAGTAAGCATAATAAAACGATTGATTTTACAGTAAAACAGATAGGCAGCGAGCAAGAGCGTATTTTACGGTTCATTGGTTCATGTGAACATGCAGACCGAGACGGTGATGTGATTTTAGCAAGTGGGTGGGAACTAGATAATTATAAAAAGAATCCAGTGTTTTTATGGGCACATGATTACTCGAAACCGCCGATTGGTAGAGCAATAAATGTATTTAGAGAAGCGGACAAACTAATATTTGATATTGAGTTTCCAGAGAAGGAAATATATGAATTTGCAGACCAAGTATATGACTTATATAAACGAGGTTTTATAAATGCTACGTCAGTTGGTTTTATTGGTAAAGAGGGCGAGCCATTACCAACAGGAGGAACTAAGTTTACTAGACAAGAATTATTAGAGTTGTCAGCGGTGCCAGTGCCAAGCAATCCGATGGCATTGCAACAAGCAAAGTCATTAGGACTTATGAGTAACGGAATAGCTAAGTATTTCGAAATAAATGAAGATGAACCATATATCGAAATAGAGGATAATGATTGCATTGAAATCGTTGAATGTAAATACATAGATATAAATTGCTCAACAGAAGAATTAAAGGGAATTGTTGAGGCAGCGGTGCAAAATTCGATTAGAGGGGGGAAGCAATAATGAACATGACTATGACTATGGAAGAACTAGAAGAGCAATTGGAGAAAGACTTTGATTATGTGCTTGATGTTGCGGAACGCCGAGGAATTGAATTACTTGAATATATGATAATCATAAAAAAATTAGGACTAGAAGAAGAGTTCCTAAAGCAACGCCTAGCATTAAGAAAACGAATGATAAAGCTTGATGAAGACAAATAAGAGAACACAAAGACTACGACAGACAATACAAGGACTATACAAAGTATTTACAAGGATTCAGCAAGAATCGAATACACTTAAAAACATTGGCGAGGAACTAGTATATCTAGATAGCTAGATTAGGAGATAAAAAGGGTGGGGCAAATGGCTCCCCCTTATTTTTGAAAACGATACTCTATGCATATGAGGTAAGGAGGGCGAAGCATGGAGAAGGCTATATGTGGAGCAAATAAGAAAGGCAAAAAGGGAAAGTGTAAGAATAAGCCTATGGCGAATGGGAAATGTAGGTTTCATGGAGGGTTGAGTACGGGTCCGAAGGATAAAGCAAAGCATAGTGCAAGTTTGCGAGGTAATAAGAATGCTCTTAAAACAGGTGAATATGAAACAATCTCATATCATACGTTATCCGATGATGAAAAATATTCATATGAGTTAATACCAGACGACCCTGTAATTAGGTTATCTGGAAAGATTAAAATGCTTGAAATACGTGCTAATAGATTTATGAAGCGTCAAGCACTTGTAACTGATGATGATGAATTAATAAAACTGGATGCGGCGTTAATACGTATTGATGCTAGAGCTTCAGAGTATGAAAGACTGTTAGAACAATTAGAATCAAAAACAACGAAGAAAGAGGATGGTTCATTAGACCAATTATGCGGAATCTTGAACACTATCAGAGAACAACGCCAAAAAAAAAATTAATGGCTCGTAAGAACTTTTTATTTGGCTCGTACAGACGGTTTAAATCGTTCGAGTGTAAAACTATTACTTTATTTTTAAAAACATGATACAAGGTGAATACAAACGTCGTTTTTTAAAGCACGACTAACTAGACGTGCTTTTTTTATTTTTTATAAAAAAGTTTCAACTTCACTTAAAAAATTGGAGTGTTTTGATATAGGTACTTATGTATGAACTTGAAAATTAGAAAAGAGGAAGTGTGTTTATGGAGCAATTATTTAAATCACCTAAGTTTGATATTGAAGTATTAGGGCGTATTACAGTTAAGTTGAGTATTGATGAGCCACGTGATGAATTAGAATGTGGAGATGTACAAAAGGAATGTGATGATTTAATAAAATTATTAGAGGGTATTAAGGAATATTATGGTGGATGTATAGCACTTAAAAAGAGAGATGCTGATTCTTTTGAGAAATTTTATCTAGAATGCGTTCACAATCAACAAAAAAATGAATAATTATGGATACAAAAAAGCTATCGAGATTATACTTTGATAGCTTTTTGTATAAATAGGTTTATAAAATTTTAGTGGAAATTAGACTTCATAATAATAAAAAGTAGCGTAAAAAGCCGATGCATCAATACATCAATTAGTATTTTAATATAAAGTATTGTAATTCTTTATATTAACTCGTACACTAAATTACAAATAAATGGAATTTTTTAGGAGGTTCTATATGAGAGTAGTTGGATATGTACGAGTAAGTTCGGAGTCACAAATTGAAAATACATCAATTGCGGAGCAAGAAGAAAGAATACAAGCATATTGCAAGGCTCAAGGTTGGGAACTGGTAAAGGTTTTTAGAGATGAGGGTGTAAGTGGTAAACAAACTGAAAAGCGTGCAGGTTACAATGAAATGCTTGAATATGTAAAAAGGACAACTGAAAACATAAAAGCAATTTTGGTACTGAAATCAGATAGAATTCACCGCATGTTGAAGAATTTGCTTGTCATGATACAAGATGAGCTGAAACCTTTGGATATATCCTTTATTAGTGTTACAGAGATGTTTGATACAAGTTCCCCACAAGGCATGATGTTTTTACAAATGATTGGTAGCTTTGCCGAATTTGAAAGAGAACTGATTTACCAACGCACAAAGGGTGGGCGTATTAGCACAGCTAAAAACAATAAGTTTGCTGGTGGAGAACTGCCTTATGGATATGAAATTGTGGACGATGAAGTTGTGAAACACCAAATACAAGTACCGATTGTAAAACGTATTTATCAAGAGTACTTAGAAGGGCACTCAATGTATAAGATTGCAAAGAGACTAAATGACGAGGGAATAAGTCCTAAAAGAAGTACTAAATGGACATCACAAGGTATTAAGAACGTACTTTTAAATCAAGTGTATAAGGGAATTAAAATGTATGACGGTAAAATCGAAAAAAATGGCATTGTACAAAAGGGAGTATTCCCTAGAATTGTTAGCCCTCAGCTTTGGAACTCGGTGAATGAGGTTATAAAAAGAGGGGGACATACACAGAAAATAAAGCATGGGAGCATTAAGGGGGTAGTGTTTATATGAAGCTAAAGTGTCTAAGTGGTCATGACTTTGTAGCTAAGTTTGATAAATTCATTGAAGCACCTAAATTTGATAGATTACTTATAAAAGAGTGGTTCATTGAAAATGATAATGGTTCAGGGGTTTATGTGATATTTAATAAGCAATTTGAGCCATTATATGTAGGTTGCTCTAAGGATTTAAAAACAAGATTGCCATCACACTTATATAAAGGTAAACGAAAACTAGAAGGATATTTTGATGAAGTACTTTTTATAGGAATAAAATATACGCAAGGTGACCCTACAACGTTAGAACGTAAATACATAAAAGAGTTTGAACCGCTGTTAAATGGGTATAGATATTTTTATAGTTGGTAAACAAATGAGTTTTATAACTATATACCCTAATTTAACGATACCACTGGTGAAAAAGAACTTTATTTAGATATATATAATTACAGGAACGCAGCAAAAGTTTATGGACTAACTTAAAAAATGAGTTATTTCTCTTATACATACTATTAGAAGATAAATAAAGCTAACAATTTATATGGCTTTAATAAGGACATAGTAAGGATGATAGGTTTATGGAAAATAATCAGTATGTAGCAGAGTTAAAAAAGGATGAAGCAATTAAAGTGATTGCACAACTTATTAGAAAGTATATAGGTGAATTAACAAAAGAAGAGTAGGAACAAATAGCAAGGGAAGGGAAAAAATGAATAATAAAGTTAAGGCGGGAATTTATATAAGAGTATCAACAGAAGAGCAAAAACAAGGTCATTCATTAGAAGCACAAGAAAGCATGATAAAAGAATTTGCAGATAAAAAGGATTATGAAATATATGATGTGTATAGTGATGGTGGATACTCAGGAAAGAACTTTGATAGACCTGAAGCTCAAAGACTATTAAGTGATTTAAAGAACGATAAAATTGATGTAATTTTAGTATGGAAAGTTGACCGCCTATCTCGTAATAATACCGATGTTATGTCACTGATAGATACTGAGTTAACGCCAAGAAACAAGAGTTTAATTATTACTTCCATTGATATGGATTCATCTTCGCCGACAGGACATATGTTTATATCTTTACTTAGTACGTTTGCACGGTATGAAAGAGCGACTATTATAGACCGTGTAAAAGCAGGAATGCAAAAAAGAGCTGAGAAGGGTTATTGGAATGGGGGCTTAATTTTAGGATATGATTCAGTGGATAAAAAGCTAATTATTAATGAAAATGAGAGTAAAATTGTTAGAGAAATATTTCAACTTAGAGCAGAGGGAAAAGGATATAAATTTATAGTTAACACTTTAAATAAAAGAGGGGTTACAACTAAGACAGGTAAAAACTTCAGTATTCCAGCAATTAAATTGATTGTTAATAATAATATATACACTGGTATGATGGTATGGAAAAAGTATCAAGATTGGAATACAAAGAGGAGAACAGGGAAAGCAGAACCGATAATTGCAGAAGGGATACACGATGCTATTATAGACGAAGATTTATGGACAAGGGTACAAAAGGTCAATGAACTTCAAAAGAATTCATTTTCTTCTAATAGGAATTTTAATGGAAACTTTCTTTTAACTGGAATATTAAGATGCCCTAAATGTGGGGCTGGTACTGTCATGACTAAAATAAAAAAGAAAAATAGTGATGATTATTATCTATATTATATGTGCCAAGCATATCACAGTAAGGGAAGAGAGGTGTGTAGTGCAAATTTAGTAAACAAAGACCAAGTTGAACAGCAAGTATTAAATGTAATATCACTTTTAGTGAATGAAGATGATATTGTAACTGCATTAATAAATGAATTGAATAGTGATAATGATAAAGTTAATGAGGTACATATAGCAGATATAAAAATATTTAAAAAACAACTTAGCAAAGCATATGATAAACGTACAAAATTGGATAATGATTACTTTGAGGGGAACATAGAAAGTAGTACTTATAATCGTTTAATGAATGGACTACAAATAGAAATTAATAAATTAAAAAGAAATATTAGAGAATCTGAGAACGAAATTACAAAAAATTACTCTATGATAAACAAAGAAGAAGTAATACATGCTCTTAAAAATTTTAATAAGTTTTTTAAGATGGTAAATGATGAGGAAAGAAAGTTACTTATAAGGTCTTTAATTAAAGAAATTCAAATGGAAGAGAACCGGAAGGATATAAAAGAAATAACTTTCTGGTTTTTACCTAATAGTGTTTTACCATCTAATAAAGTTCGCAGAACCGTACCATAAATAGAGGCGGCTTTTTTAAGTTAATTGCCATCCTGTATCGAAAATCAGAGTGAAGGACATTTCTGTAGTTTAGAAGAAATGTCCTTCATAGGACGGTGTTTGGAAAGGAAAATCAAATAACAGTCAAAATGACGATCACTACTTGATTTAGTTGAATTAGAATCAAGAATTAAACACTACTCCTTATTGCACAAATAACATCGTCTAAGCACACTAGTTTCGGCTAATGGACTCCGATTCATATAAGCGTTTAGTCATTCCATAATTGATAAAAATGAGTTTATTGTCTGCATTCAATCTATAGTTACTACTATCTCTCAAATCGAAGCAATCAAATTTTTTATCCAATAAATCTAATACCTAATTGGAATTAGTTGTTGGTCTCTAGCAAGATCAATATCAAAACGAAGTAGAAATGACTTTTTGTTGTGGGATAAAGGCCTACCAAATTGAGAAAGGGGGAGGCGACTAATCCCCATTTATCTCTTTCACACCACCGTACGGTCCCCTGTTGAATTAAGCTTTTATTCAATTTATTAGAAAAGATTGTCGGATCTTTTCTTATCCTGTTTCAATTACATAAAGCTCTTCTATATTACGGATGGGAAACGATCAATTCACAGTTTCCATCTACTTCAAATTCACCTAATCCTACCGGAATAATTAAATGTGTTCCTTTTTTTAGTGAGTATTTGTCTCCATTATGAACAAGGACACCGTCCCCCTTGATAACACTTAAAAGCAAATATTGATCATTAAATGAAAAAATAGCTGCCCCTTTTACATCCCACTTGTACACTGAGAAAAATTCTGATTCTACAAATGTGGTAATTATTACATTATTCTTTTTCTCAACTTTAGGCGGAACCGCAGTGTTATGATATGGCACAGTTGTTACATCTATGGCTTTTTCTAAATGAAGTTCCCGCAAGTTACCGTTGTCATCTCTACGATCATAATCATACACTCTGTAGGTTGTGTCAGAACTTTGCTGTGTTTCTAATACTAGAGTACCTTCACATAATGCGTGAATGGTTCCGCTTGGAACATAGAAAAAGTCACTAGGTTTAATTTTCACTCTGCGCAGCAGTTCGTTCCAATTTCCTTTGTTTATTTTCTCAACTAATTCCTCTTTTGTTTGCGCATTGTGGCCGAAGATCATATCGGCTCCTTCTTTGCAATCAAGAATATACCAGCATTCTGTTTTGCCAAGCTCACCATTCTCATGAACCTTTGCATAAGAATCTTCTGGGTGGACCTGAACGGATAAATCCATGTTCGCATCTAATATTTTTGTTAAAAGAGGAAAGACCTTATCCTTTGGATTGCCAAATAGCTCAGGATGCTTTTTCCATAGCTCGTCCAATGCCATACCGGCATATAGTCCATTTTCTATGATCGAAGGTCCATTTGAATGAGCGGAAATTGCCCAACATTCACCTGTTTTATCATTAGGAATAGCGTAACCAAATTCTGTTTGTAAGGCTGTTCCACCCCAAATTCGTTCTTTAAAAACTGATTTTAAAAATAAAGGTTGCACTTTTATTACCTCCTGAATTAGGTTTAACTTTTCTTTTTCTTCTAAATGAAGCAACAATACTACTTACAAGACTTCCAGATGGAGGTTCAGTATTGTAAAAAACAGAATGTCTTTTTAGAGCTTTCTCTTATTTACTTGTATTATCTTTATATAACGTATTTAGAATAGAAATAATGGAACATGGAATGAGCGAAACCGTGGGCTTCTAATTTTTTAAAGTCTATAAAAGTAATAATGATGTAATGTTATAACAATAGGGTACATAAAAACTTTATTTAATTCAATATATTTTATTAAAAACTTTTTCCTTATTTTAAATTCAAGTAAAAGGAAATTTGTAAATTCTGACCTAACGAAGTTTAAACAAAACAACATGGTACTTGTCAATCATTCTTGGAGCCTCAATATTCTTATTGCATTTTTGATAAGTGGCTAGATCCATACCAAAATAAAGAAGAGCATAGGAAAGCTGTATGAGGGAAAGTAGGAAAAGGAATTGCCCTCCTGCCTGGCTTAGTAAGGTGGAGCATTCTAAAACGCAAGGACAAGAAGACAATATCTAATTCCTGTTTTCTACTCTACAACTTAGATAGAAAACGTATCTCTTCACTCCATTGAAAGAATTCAAGGGTTTTCTTAGTAAGGAATCCTATACACTCGAAAAGGGATTGTAATAATTTTTAGGGAGTTTGTTTGTATAAATTTATTTAATTTAAATTTATAAGAAAACGCTTGCAATGGAGAAAGGGTTGTTTTATCATATCATTATAACGTTATAATGATAAGGAGGGGAACATTATGTATAATAAGTTTCCTGAAATAAGAGTAAAAGGTCCTCTAATCAATGAATCTTGGCAAGGGTATGACTTAATTCAAAAAGAATTATCACATCAGCTGAGTAATAATGAAAATATGAAAACAGTCGTTATCGATTGTTATCCAGGTGTTCGATATGATGAGATTAAAACAAAATTAATTGATGGATTAGGTGCAAATTTAGTTATTTTCTCAGATGATTTAGCATATTCCGGTGAAGAAATTACTACATTAATAAAACGTAATTTAACAGATGATCGCGTATTTGGAGTTTTGTCCTGTCATACATTAGAAGAATTCTTCGATATGAGTAAAATCCAAGACGCAAGAAAAAAAGTAGAAGATCATGATGGAATGGTTGTGGTCTATGGTGTAGGGGCTTCATTAGTAACAAAAGGTGATATATTAATATACGCTGACCTAGCTCGTTGGGAAATTCAACAGCGATATCGCTCTAAAGAATTGGGAAATTGGAAAATTGATAATCATGATGAAGATATTCTACGAAAATATAAGCGCGGTTTCTTCGTTGAATGGAGAGTAAGTGATCGTCATAAAAAGACGCTATATAATGATATTCATTACTATTTAGATACAAATGAAAAAGATAATGCGAAGATGATATCCGGAAAAGCGTTTTTAGAAGGTATGCGTCAAACAGTTAATCAACCATTCCGTTTAGTTCCTTATTTTGATCCCGGAGTATGGGGAGGACAATGGATGAAAGATGTTTGTGGTCTTGATAAAGAGAAAGAGAACTTTGCTTGGAGTTTTGATGGAGTACCAGAAGAAAACAGTTTATATTTAACTTTTGGTGATGTACGAATTGAAACACCATCAATTAATACAGTATTCTTGCATCCTGCTGATTTATTAGGAGATCGTGTGCATGCTAGATTTGGAACTGAGTTTCCGATTCGATTTGATTTTTTAGATACAATGTCTGGGCAAAATTTGAGCTTACAGGTACATCCATTGGTTGAATACATTCAAGAAAAATTTGGAATGCACTATACGCAAGATGAAAGTTATTATATTCTTGATGCAAAAGAAAATACTGATGTATATCTTGGACTGAAATCTGATGTGAATCCTGAAGAAATGATGGAGGATTTACGTAGAGCAGAACGTGGAGAAATTTCTTTCCCTGATGAAAAATATATAAATAAATTTCCAGTCAAAAAGCACGATCATTTCTTAATACCTGCTGGAACAATTCATTGTTCAGGTACAGATACAATGGTTCTGGAAATTAGTTCCACACCGTATATTTTTACCTTTAAATTATGGGACTGGGACCGACTTGGCCTTGATGGATTACCAAGACCTGTTCACATTGATCATGGTGAGAAAAATATTGCATGGAATCGAGATACGAAGTGGGTAGAAGCGAATTTAATTAATCGTATCGAGACAATTGCAAATGGTGAAGGATGGAGAGAAGAAAGAACAGGGCTTCATGAAAGAGAATTTATTGAGACTAGAAGACATTGGTTTACTTCAACTGTTCATCACAATACGAATGGAAGCGTTAATATGTTGAATTTAATTGAAGGTGAAGAAGCGATTGTTGAAAGTCCAACGAATAAATTCGAGCCTTTCATCGTTCGATATGCTGAAACATTTATTATTCCTGAATGTGTGGAGGAATACACGATAAAACCATATGGAAAATCAAAAGGAAAAGAAATTGCTACAATTAAAGCTTTTGTAAGAATTTAAAGTAGAAAAGGAGAATGGGTATGATTGGTATTTTAGTAACAACTCATGGTGAACTTTGTAACGGATTGTTACATGCAGCGCATATGATTGCTGGTGAACAAGAAGGAGTTGACGCTGTTTCATTAGATGAAAATGGAATAGATGATTTTGCTAGTCGTTTAGAAACAAAGTTAGACGAAATGGTAGAAAAGTATAATCAAGTTCTTGTGATGTGTGATTTAAAAGGTGGAACACCATGTAACCAAAGCTTGAGATATGGCTTCATTAATGAAGGGAAAATAAAGGTAGTTGCAGGTGTAAATTTACCAATGTTAATTGAAACGATTTTTGGCCGTAGCAGTGTAGAAAGTCTGGATGAATTAGCAATCTTTGCGAGTGATGCAGGTAAGCAATCGATTGAATATATTACATTATAATCTCTGGGAGGAATGAGTAATGCCTATTACATTTGTACGAATTGATGATCGAGTAATCCATGGACAAGTTGTAACAAGATGGTCTAGACAAAAAGCGGTAAACGGAATTTTAGTCATTGATGAAAACATTGTGAAGGATGAATTCCAAAAGAAAATCTTAAAAAATGCAGCTCCTTCAGGTGTTAAAGTAGGAATTTATGGCATTGAAGAAGGTCTAGAAAAAATTAAGCTAGCAAAAAATGCGAAAAATAGTTATTTCGTAATTGTTAAAACACCAGTTACCCTACAAAAGCTTGTTGAAGCAGGTGCTGACTTTGGTAATGAGATAAATGTTGGACCAATGAGTGCTCGTCCAAATGCTAAAACAGTGGCGAAAAATGCAGCTGTTACAGAAGAAGAAAAAACGGCATTTGATTATCTAGTAGAAAAAAATATTAGTGTTACATTTCAGCTAATTCCGGAGGAAACTCCTCTTTCTTGGAAAAAAGTAAAAGAAAACTATTAAAGAGAGGGATAAGTTATGGATGTTGCCATCTTAATTCAAGCTGTATTAATAGGGATATTCTGTTATCTTGGATCCGTTTCCTCACCGTGGTTACTTGGTGTAACAGGGGGCTACTATATTATTGGAAGACCTTTAGTAGCGGGTCTAATTGTAGGTCTTATTCTTGGTGATGTTTCAACGGGTGTTCTTCTAGGGGTAGCTGTTCAAGCCGCGTTTATTGCCACTATTTCGACTGGTGGTACACAAAACTCTGAGATTACATATGCAGCATATGGTGGTATTGCACTTGGTATGATTGCACATGCCTCTCCGGGTGTAACGGTTACTTTAGCGGTTGGTATTGGTGCTCTAGGTTTAATTCTCCATAATGTGTTGATGGTTACAAACTCTGTTTGGAATACTCGAGCAGAAAAAGCTGCAGAAAGAGGAGATATGCGTGGGATTGCTCTAAACAACGGTGTATATCCGCAAATCATCAATTTTTTATTACGTGTCATTCCAGTTGCTTTAGCTATTTATTTTGGACAAGGTTTCGTAGACAATGCACTTAAAGCTATTCCTCAAACAGTTATTCATATTATGAACGTTTTAGGTGGATTACTTCCAGCATTAGGTATTGCCTTATTAATGAACTTGTTAATTAAAGAAAAAACATATTTAATCTTTTTTATTGGTGGTTTTGGTATTATCGCATTCATCGTTCCAAACATGATTGCTTTAACAATTATAGCTGTATTGTTTGCATACATTGTTTACTTAGCTTCAGGAAATAATGCTCCTGAAGAAGTTGAAGATGAGGTGATTTAACGATGAAAAAACTAGATAAAGCGGATTTAAGAAAAGGTTGGCTGAAATGGGCAATGTTCCACTTGTCTTCTATAAGCTTTGAAAAACTAGAAGCGCATGGCTTCGCTCATTCGATGACACCAATTATTAAAAAGCTATATAAAGATAATCCTGAGGAACAAAAAGAAGCGTTGAAGCGACATTCTGTATTTTACAATACTGAACCTCAAGTAGGCAGTGTTGTAAATGGTGTAGTAGCTTCACTTGAAGAAGAACGTGCTAATGGACAACCAATTACGGATGAAATGTTCCACAGTATTAAGACAGGATTAATGGGCCCTGTTGCTGGTATAGGTGACTCAACAATTCAAGGTATTATTATTCCTATTCTTTTAACGGTAGGTATGAGTATTTCTAATGGTGGTAGTCCATTAGGTGCTATATTCTATATTGTTGCTTATTTAGCGATTATGGGGACGCTATCTTATTGGCTATATTTCCGAGGATATCATCTTGGTACAAGTGCTCTAGATGGTTTAATGGGAGCGAACGCTGATCGAATTAAAAATGCTTTAAACGTATTGGGAACTATGGTCATTGGCGGTTTGGCGGCATCTTCTGTAAAATTAACAACGACAGTGAAAATACCAAATGGTGAAAAATTTATAGAGCTCCAAAAAACTTTAGATGGATTTTTTCCTGGTTTATTATCGTTAGTAGCCGTAATGATTAGTTGGTATCTAATTTCAATTAAGAAAGTTAGCGCAACAAAAGTATTGTTATTTTTAGTAGCTCTATCTATTGTAGGTGTATTAGTCGGTTTGTTTTAATTATAAAAAATAATTAGGAAGGGGTCTATTTATAACTGCCCCCTTCCCTATTGTATTTTCCAAATAATGATAGTACGTTATAATTAATGACAAATAATAGATTATGAACAAAAATTTTTATAAAAAAGGAGATAGTCATTAGTGAATGATAATGAAATGATAAATTTGGCACCATTGTATATTCAAGTAAAGCTTGATATAAAGAATAAGATTGAAGAAGGTAAGTGGGATATTGGTGAGAAAATACCTACAGAAGGAGAATTATGTAGTTTTTATGATGTTAGCCGTGTAACAATTAGACAAGCAATTGATGAACTTGTTAATGATGGTTATCTTGAGAAGAAAAGACCTAAGGGTACATATGTATTAGATTATTTAGCTAATTCAGTACCGGCTGGATTATCAACTTACGTAAAAAGCTTTACGAATGAGATGAAAGAACGAGGCTTAAATGTTAGTACGTTATTTGCTGATATTAAGCTTACGAAAGCCGATGAACATATAGCTAAACTTTTATGTGTTAAAGAGGGGGATGAAGTCATTTTATTAAGGAGAATACGAGGAATTAATGGAGTTAAAATAGGTTATTTTAAAACCTACATGAAGCCTAACATGAAGATCTCTTTAAACCCTAAAGATTATTATGAATCTCTTTATGCTTTGTTAGAGGAGAATGGGATTATTGTAGCGCAAGTAAAAGAAAAGTTATCGGCGCTCCGATCTACAGAGGAAATCAGAGAAATGTTAGAAGTAACTCAAGATTGTCCAATATTAAGACGTATTCGCTATGCTTATAAAAGTAATGATGATTTTATTGAGTGTTCGGAATGCTATTACAATGGAGATGAATATTCTTACTACTTAGATTTTAATTCAGCAGCATTTTCTTAAATATCACTTTAGGGAGAAGCTTTGTAAAGGTGTATCATACATAAAAAAAGAAGCAGAAAATCACTCAAGATTTCCTGCTTCTTTTTTATAAATTTAAGTTCTTGATACATACTTGCTATTTACTAGTACACGACAACCGGTTCATGAGTACTAAGATTATCATACACAGTTTTCGCAACACTAGGAGGAAGGTTAACACATCCGCCCGAACCTCCTGTTAAATAGGCATTATTTGCCCAGTTCGTCCGCCAAGCGGCATCGTGGAACCCTTGTCCGCCGTTTGTGAACGGAGCCCAGTAATCTACCTTAACGGAATAATCAGGTTTACCTACTGCGCTGCCTTTAAGTGTGTACGGTGATCGTTTATAAAGGACGTACCACACTCCCGGTGATGTATCTTCACTCGTGCTATGTTTACCAGTTACTACATTCGTTGTGACTGCTAAATTTCCATCTTTGTAAATCCAAATTTGCTGTTCTGCAATTGACACTTCCGCATACGTGTCTCCAATGCCGTTATTTGCTGTTGTTTCATAACCGATGCCTTCATTATCCCAGCCATTTCCGTAAATATTAGAAGCGGAAAGCGATTTTTCCCCTTTTTCGAAGGCTTCTTGGATTCGTTTTGCTTCTTTTTCAACATTTATTGCCCAGCCATAGCCTTGGCCTTTTACTGATATGACCGAACCAGAATGGGTTTTAAATGTGAAGTCCTTATTTAATGTTGATTTAGAAGTATTAATTTCAGCAACCTTATTCTTAATGTCACTCGCGTCGATTGTAGCCTTCATATCTTTTGACATAGAGGCGTTTTGAATTAGATCTTTCGCTTTTAAAGAGTAAACTTCATTTTGTACCTTATAATCAATGATTTGTTGAAGAAGGTCCTGAAGTGCTTTCTCCTCTTTTTTTACAATCGGATCGTTTTCTTTAATAGGCTGTATGTATACAGGCTTCAGATGGATTTCACTTTTATACTTCTGCTTGTCGTAATCCTTCAATAGATTAGCAACATCATACTGTTTTCCGTCAACGCCTTTTGAGATAACAACTTTGCCCTGTTCGAGCTTCGCCATAGCATCTTGAGGAGCTTTTAAATCTTTATTCATAGATAAGAGCTTTTCTTCTACAAGTTTTTTCATTGTTTCGCTTCGATACTGATCTGCCTTTTCCGGTAGCAGCGAATAATTTTTTTCCTTTGAGGAAGGGAAAAATGTCCACTGGCTTTTTAATAGTTTCTTAACTTGAGGCAAATCTTTTTCCGTAAGTTCGGTTTGTGTATCTTTTTCATCTAAAATTTGTTGCTGGCCGACATAAACTTTGTTTTCTAATCCAGATGTTTTTAATTTCTGCATTGCTTGATCAGCAGTCAGACCGCCGACTTTTGTGTCATTAATTGTAACCTGTGAATTGAAACGAGTTGCCTGATAATAACTCATTCCCCCAATGAGAAGTGCAATTATACCGACGCCACCCGCTGTGATAAACTTCCAATTTGTAGAACGCTTGCGTGAGTTTACCCGTTTTTTATCAACTTCTTCAACTGATTCATTTAGCGTATTGTTGTTCATAAATCTTTCCTCCGTATATATCAACGTCAACCGATTTAAAACTAAAACCATTGACTAGTTTACCTTATTATTCTTAAATTTTCATTATTTTTGATTAGATTTTATTATGTTAAATTGGTCAAATTTGGCTTTTTTTAATAGAATGACATAAAAAATGATAGCCAAACTCTTCCCATTCACAATAAATAGCCCCTTGTAAGCCCATTATAAGCCCCTTACAAGTAATAAATCATTACAAAAACAAAATAAAAAACTACTACTACAAGAATCATCCCTGAAAGAAATAAAACCGTAGTAGTCATTTTTAAAAAATTAAATTACCAATTTTCCTCATTCGTCTTTATTTCTATTAAGGAAGCGGCAATTTCCTATGTGCCGGGAAAGATGGGAGGAATCAATATGGCAGTATACCGGAATGTACAGGTGAATTTTTGGCAGGATGATTTTGTATTGGAGTTAACGCCGGAGGAACTGAATGTTTGGATGGATGATCTGTCAGATGAACTTGTATTGAAAGCACTCCAAATTGCTCATGAAAATAACAAGCATACGCTTGCTTATGTGAAGGGGATTCTGCGGGACTGGCATGAAAAAGGATATACGAAGCTGAGTGAAGTAGAAGAAGCAGAAGTGAGGTTTCGGAAAAAGGAACCGTCTGTCGTCCATGAGACTGAGCAGTTTCTAAAGGAGTGTGAAGAGTGGGAGAAACATGTACCGTCTGAAGAAGAACTCCAGAAGTTTTTGCAGGAACATGGATGACATCCGTGAACGAGATTGTACACTGTGGATTCCATTAATTGTATTTACAAAAATAAAGAAAAGTGAGATAATAAAGAAAATTCCGAAGGGGGAAAGTAAGTTATGACACCAACTAATTGCTAATATTGATTTTAATTTAAAATTAATATGGATTTTATAACGAGTATCAATTTTCCTAATTTGGTTAGGTTTATTTTGTTATGCTCTTTATGGAATTAAGGCGATTTAGAAGGTAACTTACTTTACTAAAATCGAGATTATAATTTATAAGATATTTCAAAAGTTGTTTTGAAATATTTCGCCTTTGTTTAGGATGCGAAGTATATAGGCATAACAATGTATTTTTGACGTACACATTTTTTGCTTATAAATTATATTCACAGATTATTTAGACCGTAAGAAGACATCATCTTCTTACGGTCTTTTTATTTTTTAAGATAAAGTGAAACTTCCATCAGTGGGGGGCTTACTGCCCGTAAATGGGGATAAAAATAGAATGGAAGCGAGGGTTGCACATGACAGGGTGGATGATTTGGTTTGTCATTGCCGGTCTTTTATTTATTGCGGAAATGCTAACTGTAACGTTCTACTTATTATGGCTTGGGATAGGTGCTGTGGTCGGAGGTCTAATTGGATTATTTGTACCAAACTCTTTGCTACTTCAAGTTGTGATAGCATCTGTCGTTAGTCTTAGTTTGACATTTTTTACAAAACGAATTTCTAAAAATTTTCGAGAGGCGAAAGGATATACAGATGCAGTAGATCAGCTTGTTGGGAAAAAAGGTATAATCGTGCAAGCGGTTACAAATGAAGCGAATGGCATTGTAAAAATAGAGGGAGATATGTGGACTGCTGTGTCAGATGAACCAATTTTAGATGGAGAAAGCGTTATTGTTGTAAAGAGAAGCAGCACGGTAGTGCATGTGAAAAGGGAGTGTGAATTATAATGGTTGGTTTAGCATTATCAATTATTTTAGCATTAATTGTGATTGTATTTATCGCATTATCAATTAAAATTATTCCGCAGCAAAGAGTAGGTGTTGTAGAGCGTTTAGGTAAATTTCAGCATGTGATGCACCCGGGTTTAAACATGATTATCCCGGTTATCGATCGTGTACGTCTTTATCATGATTTGCGTATTCAACAAACGACTGTACCACCGCAAAAAGTAATTACGAAAGATAACGTACAAGTTGAGATTGATACGATTATTTTCTATCAAGTTGTTGATCCAGAGCTTGCAACGTATGGTATTTCAAATTATGAACTTGGGGTTCGTAATATTACATCTGCAACAATGCGACAAATCATTGGGAAAATGGAGCTGGATGAAACATTATCTGGACGTGAAAAAATTTCCACAGAAATCCGTTTAGCACTTGATGAAGCAACGGAAAAATGGGGTGTTCGTATTGAACGCGTTGAAGTTGTAGATATTAACCCTCCAAAAGATATACAAGCAGCAATGGAAAAACAAATGAAAGCAGAGCGTAATAAGCGTGCCATTATTCTTGAAGCTGAGGCAGCAAAACAAGATAAAGTTCTTCGGGCTGAAGGGGAGAAACAAAGTAAAATTTTAATGGCTGAAGGGGATAAAGAAGCGCGCATTCGTGAGGCAGAAGGTTTACGACAAGCGAAAGAATTAGAAGCACAAGGGGAAGCGAAAGCGATTGAAGAAATTGCAAAAGCAGAACAAATCCGGATTCAAATGTTGCGTCAGTCAGGACTTGATGAGAGAGTACTTGCATACCAGTCATTTGAATCCTTAACAGAAATTGCAAAAGGACCTGCAAATAAAGTATTCCTTCCGTCAAATGCTGTTGAAACATTAGGAAGCTTAGGGGCAATTGGAGAGTTGTTTAAAGAGAAAAAGTTACCTTCGATAGATACGAAAAACGAACAATAGAAACGATGAAGAGAAATGGATGCCGTTTCTCTTCTTTTTTTGAAACATATTTAATGTGAATGCAAAATAGTGCAATCAGAATGTATATCGCAAAAAGCTTGTACATACCCATGTATAGAAAGGGTGGTACGATGAAAAAGCATTTGTGCGCCCATAAGGGTGTT
>NZ_JBALLY010000099.1:0-6760 GCF_036963045.1 Bacillus sp. JJ864
AACCAGAGGAAAAACCAGAAGTTAAGCCAGAAGAAGGAAACAATAATAACCAGAATAACAACAATAACAACAATAACCCAAATAACAACAATAATAACCAACAGGAAGCAAAGACTGTAGTTGACAGCTTTAAAACAATTGAAAATAACCAACAAGTAATCCTTGTAACTTCAAAAGGTTATGGTACAAACAATGCACAAATTCGTACATTTGATAAAACAGATGGTAAATGGAAAGAACTTAAAAATATTAATGGTAAAATTGGTAAAGATGGATTTGCTAAACAAATGAGCGAAGAAGTAACACAATCACCACGAGGTAAATATACAATAGGAATGGCATTTGGCCGACAAGGAAACCCTGGAACAAAATTAAAATGGCATGACATTCAACCTAATGATGTTTGGGTAGATGATTCAAAATCAGAACTTTATAACACATTACAACAGAAACCTTCAAATGGACGTTGGAACAGTGCTGAAAATATGAATATTCCAGCATATGATTATGGGTTTGTGATTAATTACAATACAGATCGTGTTGCTGGTAAAGGTAGCGCAATCTTCTTCCACGTATCTAATACATGGACTGCTGGTTGTACTGGGGCATCTAAACAAGATGTAATTGATATCTTGAAATGGATTGATCCAGCTAAGAATCCAGTAATTATTCAAGCTCCTGAAAGTGAATTAGGAAATTACTAATTTTATAAAATAAAAAAGGTAGCATAATTTATTTATGCTACCTTTTCTTTTGTTTCTTCTAAAAGAGCTGTTACTATAACACGTTTAGAATTATCTTTTATAGATAAACATGTAACCAGTGTTAACTTGTTTTGCTGATCATCTTCTAACACTTCACTATTGTTAGGTGATACTATTTTATTTGTAATTACTGTATATTTATATTTTTTATAATTATCTTCAATTGTGATTACATCCCCTTCTTTTAACTTAGGAACATCACTAAATAGCACTCCACTACGAGACATATTGTGTCCAGCTAAAGTATAATTTCCTTTCCCTAACACTTGATTGTTTTTTAATGTAACCGCGCCAATTAATAAATGTTTTTCGGTAGCGTTAGCATAAATAGGGACAGAAAAATTGAATTTTTGTATGGTTAATTTTGCTAATGCATTCTTTTTTGTAAATTTAGCATTCTTCACTTCTTCAAAAGTTACTCGATTAAGATTACTAGCATCCATTTCTTTTGTAACAATATTTTCTTCAAATGGTTTATCTTCTTTTATGAATTCAGCCATATGTTCTTTTTGTATTTCGACTGTTTGTTTTTTCTCATATGAAGGGTAAAAATAAAATCCAATCCCTACAAACAATAAAATAACAAAGAAAATCAATTTTTTCATTTAGTATACTCCTAATTTATTTTTCTAATAAAGAAGCGATACTACTAAAAGTAGTATCGCTTCTTATTAAAACTTTAATAGAGGGTAATTAATTTTGCTCTTGTTTTCTTCTTCTTGTTACTACAGTGTAACCAATACCAGCTAAAGCTGTTGCAAGTAAACCTAGACCAGCATATTTCATTGTGTTGTCTTCTTGACCACCTGTTTGTGGAAGTGGTTGTTCAGGTTTAGGTTGCTCTGGTTTAGGTTGCTCTGGTTTAGGTTGTTCAGGTTTAGGCTGTTCAGGTTTAGGTTGTTCAGATTTCACCTTGAACTTCACAGTTTGACCCATATCTTCAATATCAGAGTGAATTGCTACTAAGACATCATCTTGATATAACTCTTCAAATACTACTACTTCTTTACCTTGTAGTTCAGAAGCGTTGAATGTGAAGTCTAGGATAATAAAGCCATCTTTAGTTTCCGCTGTAAACTTAGTTTCTGATGTAACTTCCTTACCATCAATTAATAATGGTTTGTTAGTAGCTTTATCCATAAGTTTACCTTTTACAACATATTCTTTACCCACGATTAAGTCTTTGTATTCAACTTTATCTTGGATTGTTACAGATTCATTTGCATCTAATTCTTTAGATCCGTCAGCTTTGTTTGTAGCTGTTGTTTTAATTGAAGGTTCTACAAATCGAACTGTTTGCCCTACATCGTTGATGTCAGCGTGAGTTGCAATTACTTGTCCGTCATATAATAAGTCTTCAAACACTACTACTTCTCTTCCCTGTTGTTCTCTACCATCGAAAGTGAAGTCTAAAGTTACAAAACCATTCTTTTCTTTTGCTGTAAACTTAGTTTCTGATGTAACTTCCTTACCATCAATTAATAATGGTTTGTTTGTAGCTTTATTCATTAATTTACCCTTAACAGTGTATTCTTTACCAACAACTAAGTTAGTGTACTCAACTTTATCTTGGATAGTGATAGATTTGTTTGCATGAATTTCTTTAGATCCGTCAGCTTTGTTCGTAGCTGTTGTTTTCACAGAAGGCTTAACGAACTTCACTGTTTGGTCTTTATCCTCAATGTCAGCATGAGATGTAACTTCTTTTCCGTCTTTAAATACTTTTTCAAATACAACTACTTCTTTTTCTTCTAAACCAGTTGCATCAAATGTAAATTCTAACGTAATAGAACCATTAGCTTCTGTTGGTTTAAATTTAGCTTCTGATGTAACTTCTTTACCATTAACTTTTAATGGTTTGTTAGTAGCTTTGTCCATAAGTTTTCCTTTGACAGTGTACTCTTTACCTACAAGAAGGTCTTTATATTCCACTTTATCTTGGATTGTTACAGTTTTAGAAGTGTGCATTTCTTTAGAACCATTATTTTTATCCGTTGCTGTTGTTTTCACAGATGGAATTTTTTCGTTTTCTACTTTTTGTGCTACAACTTGACCATCATCCTTAATAGTAAATTCGAATACAGTCTCGTTTAAGAAATATCCTTCTGGGGCTACAGTTTCTTTGAACGTGTATTTGCCTGCTGGAAGTTTTTCGAACTTAGCTTTACCTTGTTCGTCAGTTACTCCTTCGGCTACTTTCTCACCTTTTTGATTGTAAATCTCAAAGTGTGCATTCGCTAATTCTTTACCATTAGCTACGTCTACTTTTGTAACTTCTAAAGAACCAATGATCTGTTTATTTGTTACAGTTAATTCTACTACTTTACCATCATCTACAATGTTAAATTCAAGTTTTTGGTCTAAAGGAACATACCCCTCTTTACCTTTCGTTTCTTTAACAAAATATTTTCCATAAAGTAAGTCTTTTACAGATGCTTTACCCTCTTTGTCAGTTACAACTTTAGTGATTTCTTTATCGTTTTGATCGTAAATAGTAAATTCTACACCCTCAAGAGGTTTGTTGCTATCGTCTACTTTATTAATTTGAAGATTACCTTTGATTTTTTTGTTGATAACATCAAATTTTAAAGTTACACCATTTTGTTTTACTTCAAATTCAACCTTTTGTTTGTTGATAACATGACCTGTTGGTGTCTTTGTTTCCTTGAAGTAGTATTTTCCATAAGGTAAGTCTTTTACAGATGCTTTACCTTCTTTGTCAGTTACAACTTTAGTTACTTCTTTATCTTTTGAATTGTAAACAGTAAATTCTACACCTTTTAATGGTTTTTTAGAATCATCTACTTTTGTGATTTGAATGTTACCTTTTATTAATTTATTGATAACTTCATAATCTACACCTTTGTTTTGTACATCAATTTCAAAGGTGTAAGTATTATCTGGTGCAATATAACCTTCAAGTGGTTTTGTTTCTTTAACAGAGTATTTACCATAAGGTAAATCTTTATAAGATGCTTGACCATCTTTATCAGTAACAAGTTTTTTGATTTCTTTACCGTTTGCATCGTATAGAGTGAATTCTACACCTTCAAGTGGCTTCTTGTTATCGTCTTTCTTGAATACTCGTAAGTTACCTTTGATTTTCGCATTGACAATATTAAAGTCTTTTACTTCACCATCTTTAGAGATTGTTAAGTCTTTCTCAAAAGGATAAACATCATATCCTTCAAGACCTTTTGTCTCTTTGAAAGTGTACTTGCCAAATGGAAGGTTTTTAAATTCTGCAATACCATCTTTGTTTGTAACTACCTTACCAAATTCTTTACCATCTTTGTAAACAGTAAATTCTACACCTTCAAGTGGCTTCTTCTCTTCATCAGTTTTTGTGATTTTAAGAGAACCTTTGCTTTGTTTGTTAACTACAGTAAATGCTTGTGTTTTTCCGCTTTCTTTCACTTCAAAATTGTAAGTTTCAGTGCTACCAACATATCCATCTAAGCCCTTAGTTTCTTTGAATGAATATTTTCCAAAAGCAAGATCTTTTACAAACGCTTTACCATTATTATCAGTAACAACTTTAGTTACTTCCTCGCCTTTTTCATTGTAGACAGTGAATTCAACACCAGCCAAAGGTTTATTACTATCATCAACTTTGTTGATTTCAATTCCACCTTTAGCAAGTTTGTTAACAAATTTGATGCTTGCTACTTCTCCGTTGTTTACTTGTGCTTTTTGTGGAGTAGCATCTAAAACATAACCGTTTGGTGCTTGCGTTTCGACTACGGTATATGTACCAAGATCAAGGTTATCAACTTTTCCATAACCATTTTCATCGGTAGTAATAGTAGCAACAGTTTCACCTTTAGCATTTTTTACATCAAATTTAGCCCCAGCTAATTTAGTTCCATTTTCATCAACTTTATTTAATTCAAGTGAACCCTTAGAAGCCCAATTTACACTTAAATTTTCTTGCACTGGTGTATGTTTAGTTGTTACTAAAGCAAGAGAATTTTGAACACCAGCATCATGTGATTTGTACCACAATGTTTCTGTTTTTGTTAAATCACCTGAAACTTTGATTTGGAAAGTTCCAGAAGCTTCATTTTTATTAAAGTACACATAGAAATCTTCATTTGGATTGAATGTAGTTTTCTGTTCACCATTTGCATTTGTGAAATATGTACCTTTTGGAGCGTTGATTGCTTGTGGTGTATATGAACCACCTTTAGCATTGGTTGTTACTTTGAATGCACCAGCTTTAAAGTAATCTCCTTCAACATGTGCAACATGAGAAGTTGGTGATACATCAAATGTTAAATCTTGTGTTGTATCTTTTGTTCTAACGTCATTTAAGATATTATCAACTACAGCTTTTACACGAGGATTATCAAAACGTAAATCATTGTAACTAATGTCAGTGTTTACAACCCATAGAGCTACTTGAGTACCAAAGTGAGCTTCTTGCCAATTTGATGCTCCTAGTTCTGATGGTTGTTTTTCTGGATAACCATATGCCATAACACGATAAGCTTCATCACTTAATCGTCCCATAGGTTCTAAATCATTGCCATTTGGCGAACTTAGACGTTCATCTAGACAATAAGCAATACGTCCATCCGCTAGTCTGATTAAATCTGTTTCAACGAAAAATCCTAAATGTTTTGAAAATACCCAGCCTTTGTTGTTGTATTTTTCTGATGTTAATACGTCTGCACTTGCTTTTGAGTGTGGGAAAACCATTGAAAACATAAGTATAAAAATACTTACAATACTGAATACCATAGAGAATACCTTGTTGTGTCTCATAAGTCCAACCATGATTTCACTCCTAATTCATTATTCATTTTTCAAAGATCGCGTTTCAAAACGTGTGGGAAGAAAAAAATCTTCGACTGGTTTTGAATAGTAATTTGCAATTTTTACCGCCAATTCAGGACTGACAGTACGCCTATTTTTTTCTATAGCGTTTAATTGCTGTTTAACAATTCCCAAATCTTCTGCAACTTGTTTTAATTTCAATTTTCTACGTAATCTTTCACTCTCCAATCTACTAATATCCTTATTTGTTTTATTTGACATAAAAGGCGAAATTTTACTCACCTCCTATATTTTTCATTTTATCATACATAGATTTCCAGATAAATAGTAAACAAAAATTATTTATATTTTGAATATTCAGTATATTCAAAGGGTAAAATACAGGTTAATTCTGTTCTATTTGGAAAATTATTATCCATTTGGAAAATTATTTATTGAAATTGGAAATATTTTTCTGTATAATAGAGTTATAGTTAAAATATTTCAAATAGTCAGTTTTGGAAGAAGGTGAATGCTATTAAAGGATATCTGAATTCAAAAGATTTTATTGATCTTTTGAGTCAGAATGGTTTTGAGATTAAACATGCCAATTTTTCTAAAATGAAGAAAAAAAATCAACTCCCTCCCCCTGATATTTTATTAGGAACAACAAGTCAAACCGCTGGGTGGAAAGAAGAAACTGTAATGGCATATATTGAAACTTTAATAACCATTCGAGAAAAAATGAAGAAAAATAATATTGACATAAAGGAGGTTAATAGACTTGGAAATTGGTTTAGTAATTAATGATGTATCTTCTAAAGTTGATGGAGTAAAGATCCCAATTGGGAAACAAGTTTCTATTGATAAAGGTGATATGTTGTTAGACGAAATTGATGTTAAGTCTGGTGAGGAAACTATCACTGTATCTTATACGATTTATGATAATACAAGTGAAAAAGAGTTAGATTCAAATGAAATAGAGTTAGATGGCACTTATCAGGGGTTACATAGCATTTATAAAAACAGATTAAGTGACAAAAATTCTCTAGATAATGCAAAAGAGTATTTAACAAACTTACATGTCTTTAATACCATCAAAGAACCTTTAGCTGAAAATATTGAAATAAGAGAAAAAGCGCGGAAAGAATTAGAACAACAAAGAGAAATAGAGTTACAACAACAGGCCGAAAAAGAAGAACAAGACAGAGAAAGAGAAGCTGAATTGCAACGTCAAG
>NZ_JBALLY010000100.1:0-18703 GCF_036963045.1 Bacillus sp. JJ864
ATAGCTGAGTAGTTACTAAAAGATTATTAATTGATTTACTAAGTTGAAAAATCATTCTAAGGAAGTGAATTGTAGAACTTGATGGAAAAATATTGAAGGTTATAAATGGGGACTTACTGCTCACGAAAAGCGGGATAAAAAATTTTTTATCGTGATAAGGAAAATAATGCTAAACTATAAAAGAGGCGGTGGTTAAATTGAATAATAAGTTTTTGGGATTTATTTTTGTTTCCGTAGGTATGGTTTTCTTAATGTTATCATTAACATTATCGGCACCAACTGTGTTATGGGCAGTTTCACTTGGAACAAGTATTGTAATGAATGTTACAGGTACGGCAATTTTAATGAAATTTATCAAAGCAGCGAAAGAGAATATATAAAAAAACGAAGTGACCTAATCTTGAGGCCACTTCGTTTTTTCATATATTTTAAAAATAAATTTGCCGATCTCGTTCTTCTTTTAATATTTCAACTGCTTCTCGAAAGCGCTGAGAGTGAACAATTTCGCGTTCTCGTAGAAAACGTAATCCATCGTTTAAATCGGGATCATCGGACATATTAATGAGCCATTGATATGTGGCTCTCGCTTTTTCTTCGGCGGCGATGTCTTCATATAAATCTGCAATTGGATCTCCTTTTGCTTGTATGTAGGTTGCTGTAAAAGGGGCGCCTGCGGCATTGTGATAGAAAATGGCGCTGTCATGATCAGCGTAGTGAGCATCAAGACCGGCCGCTATCATTTGATCCGGTGTGGCATCCTTTGTTAATTTGTATACCATTGTCGCAATCATCTCTAGATGGGCGAATTCTTCCGTTCCAATGTCTGTTAATAAACCAACGACTTTGTCAGGGATGGTATAGCGCTGATTTAAGTAGCGCAGGGCAGCAGCTAATTCGCCATCAGCACCGCCGTATTGTTCAATTAAAAATTTGGCGAGTTTTGGATTACAAGTACTTACCTTTACAGGATATTGTAATTTTTTTTCATAGATCCACATATTTTCCCCACCTTTACATTTGCCATGGCCAAGGTCCTTTATTCCATTCCCAAGGAGCTTTTGAATAACTATTTCCATATTGCTGAAGAGGACCGTATTTTTCTTCAATTTGCTGTTTTAATAGTCTCCGTTTATAGGAAAAATCATTAAATTGTTTAATGGATGCAACATCATCAGGATGGGTATCTAAATATAGAGTAAGTTCAACTAATACAAAATCGAGTTCCTGCATTTCTTCCATCCATTTATAAAATTCATCGGGAAGTGGTTGTGTCACGATGATTCTCACCGTCCTTTTTTATAAGGATTTTCATAATAATCATATAAAGCAGGCCACAGTGTCCCTTTTTTTAATGCTTCACTCGGAGAAAATTGTGGTAAGTTTGTTGGTTGAAATCCCATATATAAATGAGGAGGAGTAAAGTAGTATTTCTTTCCGATTGGTGGACATGGGTCTTGTGGGCCATGATACGGCGTGTATGATTTCACAGATTTATCCAAACTAGACACCTCCTTAGGAAAACATCGCTATTATGTATTGTATTCAAACATAATTATCGTTTATGACTCATATACAAAAACTAATAGATGGGAAAGGGGAATAAGATGGCGCATTCTGTTGTGTTAGAGGTGAGAGATTTAAAGAAAACATTATATTTTTATGAAGGTATATTAGGTTTTCGGCCAAGCAAAGAGAGGCCGCAATTAGATGTACCCGGGGTGTGGTATGATGCTGGGTTAACACGAATTTGTTGTGTTGTAAATAAAGACAAAGAAGTTATCGAACGTGAACAAACTCTTCCGAAAATAGAAGTAACTATACAATCGCGTGAAGTGGAGAGTTTACTAAAAAAGTTAGATTACTATCAAGTCATGTACTCAGAAATAGAAGATTATATAGAGAAGAAAAAAGTTATATCTGTTTATGATCCTGACCAACATGTGATTCAGTTGCAATTACAATATGAGAGTGAAGATTCAATATCATACGCAAAAGGTATGTGACAATAAGATGCTTATTGCAGGGAGGAGAATATGATGGATCGAGCTTATGAAGAAAATGCATTATTTGAGCATCGATTTTGGTTAAAGATTTTGGGTGATCATGCTCATTTTTTAACGGATGCTTTAGCTCCTAAAGAAAAGGAAGAAATTGAGCGAGCAATGTATTTTATACAAAAGTTTGATGATTTGAAAATGGAACTTGGGACCACTGACTTAATTGCATTTGCAAAAGAGGCAAATGAAGCGGCAAATGAAATGAGAAAATTTAAATTGCATATTATGCGCAAACAATTGGAAGGGAAAATTGTCATTCATTTTACACCGACATTTTTGAATCATATGGTTAATGAAGTAGAAGAATACATAACAATCTTGAAATATTTAACGGAAGGAAAAGCGCCTCCTCTTTTTCATGAATTACACCATCATCTTCTTTGGCTATCAGATGCAGCTGGCCATGCGGGAGCTATTTCGAGGGAATTAGATCTAGTCGAGAAGCGTTTAAAAGCAAAGAGTGAAAAATATGAGAAGTATTTTGAACAATTTTATGTAAAAGCTGTTGAAATGACTGGTTATTTACGGACAGAATTAGCATCTTTCCCTGCTTTAAAGAAGTTCACAAAAGATGTTTCGTTAGAAATGACTTTATTTTCGCGTTTTCTTCGTGAATTAGAAGAGTTAGAGTTATCGGAGCAAGTGCTAAGTTCATTTTCGGCGAGAATGGCAGATCATATGGCAAGAGAAGAGTGCTACTATTTATTAAAACTCGCGCAGTCATCAGGAATTGAGATTCCAAATTGTAAACCTTTTTAGGGAGAGAACTATATATGTTATAAACTCCTTTTCTTGAGGGAGACGAGAGCAACTGGCCATGTATAGGGGGAGAGCAAAAAGGAGAAAGCGAGTGCTTTACATGGCAGCGATTTATATGTTGAAAAATGAAAATGAATTTATCATATTTTTATACGCTAGTCCTAATACATGATAGAAATCATTGACTTTTTAATTGAAACCTTTTAACATAGCGGTATAAAACATGTATATAAAGGGGAGTAGCTCTAGCAGCAAAGTCGTCATTACAGGGAGAAACCCTCGGCTTTGTTGGCAACAAACGTGTTGTTAGTGAGACCTTTACCAATCATGGTAAAGGCCCCTTATTGTCTTTTTTAGGACCTTTACCATTTCGGTAAAGGTCCTTTTTATATGCGTAATAAGAGATCGAGAGGAGAAGGAATATGAGAAAGTTGTGGAAAAGAGTACGTCTCATTTTTCAAGTGCGCAAATTCATTCCATTTTTAGTTGAATTTTTTACATCGAAGGATGTTGAATTGAGGAAGAAAATGCTTTCCATCTTATTCTTATGTGGATATGTCATGTTTCCGTTTGACATCATTCCAGATTTTTTATTGTTTTTTGGTGTACTAGATGATGTAGCGGTCATTTTGTTTATTTTACAGCAGATTGTGAAAATGGCTCCTGTTCATTTGCAGGATAAATACGGATTAGTAGAATAGGAGAAAGATAGATGGAACAACTGATTTTAGATTTTATTAATTACTTAAAACAATTTTCTTATTTTGGCGTTGTGTTAGCTTTAACGTTTGAGTTTGTCCCAGCTGAAGTTGTCTTGCCGCTCGTTGGTTATTGGGTATACGAAGGTGATATGAATTTTTGGGTTGCTGTTTTAGCAGGAACAATTGGAGGAACGACAGGGCCGTTAACGTTGTACGCTTTAGGATATTACGGAGGTCGTCCTCTAGTAATCAAATATGGAAAGTATTTCTTTATGAAAGAAGAACAGATTCAAAAGGCAGATCAATTCTTCGCAAAGTATGGTCCGGTGGTGGCATTTACAGGGCGATTTGTGCCAGGTGTACGGACACTTATTTCGATTCCGTGCGGCATGGCACAAATGAATATTTGGCAGTTTATCAGTTATACATTCGTTGCGATGTTCCCATTAACAGCGCTGTATATTTATGTTGGGATGAAACTTGGTCCGCATTGGCACAAGGCCGGCGCTATGGTAGAGCAGTATATGTTGCCAATGTTAGGAGTTATAGCTGTTTTCTTAATTGGGATTGTTATGTACAAGCTGGTGAAGAAAAAAGGTAGAAGAGAGTGTCGGTAGGAAAAGTGCCTTTAGGAATGAATGGAATCTATTGATAAGTAACTAAATTTCTATCCATATACAGAGAACGGAAAGAAGAGAATTAACCATCTAGCTAGGGTAGCTGGTTAATTCTCTTCTTTATTAAATATATTTTAATTAATTTGCTTGAAATGTACGATACCAAGGTTCGGAATCGGTAGTTTTATATTTAGCGGTATTCCACCCAGACATTCCAAAACCAATGAAAGATAAGAATACCCCGCTTATTATGAGGATAATGGATAATTTTAAACTTTTCTTTTTCAACTCTTTTATTGTCATAAATATACCACCGTCCGTTTAAAAAGTCGTACAATTTTTTGTGTAAATCGAATAGTAACCTTGAAAAATTGTTTTGCTATTGTAATAGTAATGATTCCACTTAAAATGCTCAATCCTAATACTAGAATTCCCATGCCGAATTGGGTAATAGCGAGATATGTCCCTTCTTTAAATAGGAAAGGTGTTCCTATAATACTAACTAAAGACGCATATAATCCTCCTAGTGTAAATGTACCTGTCATAAATGGCAGACACCAAATTAGCATATATCCTGATAAAATGAGTAATATTCCGGCTAATAAAAGAGAACCCCAAAGTGGAAAACCTAACACAACTAAGAATCCAATGAAGATTATCCCGCTTTTTGAAAGGACTTTTACCTTCTTCTCCCTAGGTTCTTTCAATATATTCTGTGCAATCTTCAGTGGGTCCCCCACTTTTTCAACTGCATCTTTTTCGGTGTATCCATCTTCTATATAGTCTTCAATGATTTCATCATAATAAGAAATGAATTTAAATCGTTCCTCTTTAGAAAGACTATCTAATTGTCGCTTTAAAGAATCTAAAAAATCAGCCTTATTCATTCGATTCACTTCCCATAATAAAATTGTATACTTTCATTACTTGGTGCCATTCTTGGAGAAAATTTTTAATTTGAGAATCTCCACTTTCCGTAAGATGATAGTATTTCCGTAGCCTACTATTATGTTCCTTAGAATACGTTTCAAGGTGCCCATTATTCTCAAGCCTTTTCAAAATGGGATAAAGAGTGGATTCAGATATCTCGATGTGTTCTGAAATATCCTTTATGATCTGATATCCGTACGAATCCTGCTTTTTTAAAACAGCAAGAACACAATACTCTAAAAGTCCTTTTTTTAGTTGTGTATTCATATGATACCTCCTAATATATTATACTATATAATGCATAGTATAAGGTGTCAAATTGTATGTTGATATAATATATCATTTCTATCTATCCTTATAAGTATCTCGGTTAAAGCATTATATATGTTAAAATAGAATAGAGATTGTTTAGAAGGAGCGGATAATGTGTCAAACCGAAAGATAAAACAAATTCTTGAGTATGTATGGGTTGGTATCGTGCTCCTAGTCGGATATAAATTTTTGGGGGATAAAAGCCTGTGGATGCTTTTTTTAATAACCTTTGTATTAGGGGGACTAGGAGCATTGTTTATTAACTTTTTCTTTGATAGTATGGAATCTTGGAAAAAGAAGAAGGAAGAACAAAAGTGATAAAAAAAGCAAGCTCGCTAAGGATAGCGAGCTTGCTTTTTTACGCTTCTTTTTTTTCATCGTTTGGCTTGGGAATGATTAAATGACTGTTTCGTTTTGAGTAGAAAAAGTATACACATAAACCGATTGTTAGCCATATCCCAAAGCCAATCCATGTTTCTTTTGAAAGGTTGAACATCAAGTATAGACAACAACAAATTGCAATGATTGGCAAAATAGGGACAAATGGAACTCGGAATGCTCGCGGTAAGTTTGGATGTGTTTTTCGTAGGATTAGTACGGCAAAGCAAACGAATGTGAATGCTGTTAATGTACCGATACTTACAAGGTTTGCAAGTATGTGTAAATCTAATAAGCCAGCAAGTGCCGCAGCGCCAATCCCCATAATCCATGTGTTTACTAAAGGAATTTTAAATTTTTCATTTATGCGAGATAATGCTTTTGGCAGTAGTCCATCACGGCTCATCGCATAGGAGACGCGTACTTGTCCATACATAACGACAAGAATAACAGTTGTCATCCCCGTCATTGCTCCTACAGCTAGTAAACTAGCAACTGTATCTTCACCAACAAACCTTAATGCATAAGCAACTGGATCTGATACGTCTAGTTGTGTGTAAGGAACCATCCCTGTTAATACAAAAGAAACGATGATATATAGTACGGTACAAATAAGAAGAGAGCCGATAATTCCAATTGGCAGATCGCGCTGTGGCTTCTTTGTTTCTTCGGCAGCAGTTGCAATCGCATCAAAGCCTAAAAAAGCAAAGAATACAGTTGCAGCACCGGCAATAATTCCGTCGTAGCCAAACGGTAGAAACGGTGTCCAGTTTTCTGGTTTTACATATTTTGCACCGGCAACGATAAAAGCAATAATGACGGCTAATTTAATTAATACCATAACATTATTGATACGTGCGCTTTCACGGATGCCTCTACTTAAAAGTAATGTAATAAAAAGGATAATGAGAGCAGCCGGTAAATCAATGAGACCTCCTTTTCCTATACCGGGAGCAGAGGCGATGATGGCCGGAAGCTTAATTCCAAATCCAAGGAGTAGTGATTGTAAATAACCAGACCAACCAACGGCAACAGCGGCAACTGCGAGTAAATATTCAAGCATTAAACACCAGCCGACGATAAAAGCAACAATTTCTCCAACTGTCATATAAGCATATGTATAAACGCTTCCTGAAATCGGAATAGAAGAGGAAAACTCAGCATAGCAAAAAGCAACGCATGCACAAGTAAAGGCAGCGATGAGAAACGATAACATAATAGCAGGACCAGCGTGCTTTGCCGCAACAATGCCGGTTAAAACGAAAATGCCTGTCCCAATCACGGCTCCAATGCCTAAAAAGGTTAAATCAAGAGCACTTAATGTTCGATTAAGCTGACGAGGTGCTTCGGTCGTAAGGGGTTTCTTTCGTAAAAGTGTTTTCAAATTTAAATCTCCTCTCCGTAAAATGGTGGTCTTTCATACTCCCGCTAAAACGGGATCGATACAACTGCGAGGTTTCGTAGCACCTGAGAGAACGAAATAGAGAGTCGAGATTGTATGATATATAAATATAATGCAGTTGCACTTTTGGAATAAATATGTAATTTCACTTGTGAATTTATCATAATTCAGAATATTTTGTCAACGAAAACTGTAACAAATAAAACGACACATTTAAGCAAACACTATCGTAAGAAATAAATGCATTTTTTAGTAGGAGAAGATAGCATGTTATTTTATTTTGAACTTGTCGTCATTTTACTTTGTACAAAACTGGCCGGTGATATTAGCGTACGGCTTGGACAGCCGTCTGTATTAGGAAAGTTAATAATCGGTATTGTAATTGGTCCAGCAATGCTTGGCATTATTAATAGCTCTGAGCTGATTGATGAATTGAGTGAAATTGGTGTATTGCTTCTTATGTTTATGGCCGGGCTTGAAACAGATTTAGAGGAATTAAGCCGTAATCTTACATCATCCTTTGCTGTGGCGATAGGGGGAATTATCTTTCCGTTTGTCGGCGGATATGTTGGGGGTCTTTTGTTTGGAATGGTGCAGGCGCATGCGATTTTTTTAGGGCTACTTCTTTGCGCTACTTCTGTTAGTATTTCCGTGCAAACATTACGAGATTTAGGAAAAATGAATACGAGGGAAAGCATAACGATTTTAGGAGCAGCTGTATTCGATGACGTGATCGTTGTTATATTACTAGCATTTGTAATGAGTTTTTTAGGTGCGCAAGAAGTGAATATAACAATCGTCATTGCGAAGAAAATCATCTTTTTTGTTACGATTTTTCTCATTAGCTGGAAGGCTGTTCCGTTCATTATGAAAATTTTGTCGCCGCTTCGCGTTTCGGAGTCATTAATTAGCGCGGCGCTCATTATTTGTTTTTCCTTTGCTTATTACAGTGAAATGATGGGGATTGCTGGGATTATCGGAGCGTTTGCTGCTGGAATTGCCATTTCGCAAACTACATATAAGCATGAAGTAGAACATAAAATTGAGCCGATTGCCTATGCCATTTTTGTTCCGATCTTTTTCGTAAGTATTGGAATGGAAATTACGTTTCACGGGTTAGGGAATCAAATATGGTTCATTGTCATTATGACTGTTATTGCTATTTTGACAAAATTAATCGGCTCAGGACTTGGAGCTCGGTTGACAGGATTTGATTTACGTTCCTCCATTAGTATTGGAGCAGGAATGGTTTCAAGGGGAGAAGTAGCACTTATTATTGCTTCAAATGGGTTAACTGCAAATTTATTGGCGAAAGAGAGTTTTACATCGATAGTCATCGTTGTCATTTTGACGACAATTATTACGCCGCCATTATTGAAGAAGTATTTTGTGTGAGACCTGCCAAAGGTATACAGATGCCTTTGGCAAGTTCATTTTTGTATCGGTTATCGGCGACTTTTGCGATATATCGACCGTTTTTTAGAATATATCGGCGAGTTTCACAATTTATCGGCGGTTCGACATGAAAGAAAGACCCTTCGACAATGTTCGGCATACTTCTTAATGAGTTTTTGCCAAGCTGGTGGATGTATATGAAGTGGTACTAGATTTAAAGTGTGAAAATAAGTAACAGCCACCAATCACAATCATACTTCCGACGATTTGAATCCACGTCATTTGTTCCCCTAATAAGAGAAACGCTAAAATAGCAGTGAAAATCGGGTTGAAATTCAAGAAAATGCCAGCTGTAGTCGCCCCTAATTTTTGGACGCCGATATTCCAGAAAACCATACATAACACAGTTGAAATCACACCTGTGTATAGAATAGATCCTAAGAACGAAGCGTTTACATTTGAAATTGTGAAATCAGAGATATTAAAAGGAATCAATATGATGAGACCAAAGATACCAGAATATAAAGTAGACATCATTGGCGTCGTCTTTTTCGTTGCCCATCTACTGCAAACTGAATAAATGCCCCATACGCATACCGCAGCCATCATCCACAAATCACCGATATTAAAATGTAAGGAAAACAGTGCATCTATTTTACCTTTTGAAAGAACAAGCGTAACACCGAAAAAGGAAATAATCATCGATGTGATTTGCCATATATTAATCTTTTCTTTTAAAAATAGAGCCGAACAAGCAGCGATAGAAATCGTATTTAACGTAGAAATAAGTCCAACATTTGTTGCTGATGTGTGCTCTAACGCCCAAAATTGAAAAATGTTAAAGAAAACAACACCAGTAACTCCCATTAGAAATAAAGGGAGAATCGCCTCTTTTGGCGGGAATAGTTTCTTTTCTTTCAGCCAAACAATGGGGAAAAGACAAATAACGGCAATGCCCCAGCGAAGAGTCGTAAGTGTCATCGGCGAAGCATGCCCGACAAGAGATTTTCCCACGACAAAATTTCCGCCCCACAATAGGCTTGTGATGAGTAATAAAATAACATAAGGCATAATACGAATTAGCTCCTTTTATAAGAAAGTAGGGCTTGCGCATTGCCCGTTTGATAAAAGAAAGCCACTGTGCACGGTGGTGTAATGCATATACTTTAAACTATGTAAATTGTAGCATTTTTCTTGTTTGTCATATATATTGTTTTGTATAATTAATAAAATTCGAAATAATGTAAAGTAATTAAGTTATTTTGCAGAATTTTATTCATTTTATGTGCGGTTGTTATATGTTTTCGCGAATAATCGTTTGTTGGGAAAAGGGAGATTGGAAATGGAACGGTTAGATAATTTAGATGTCCAAATTTTAAATGTGCTGCAACAAGAAGGGCAGCTAAGTAACGCGGAGGTTGCTCGCCGCGTGAATCTTTCACCGCCAGCTACACATGCGCGGGTGAAACGATTAGAAAACGAAGGATTTATTAATCGGCAAGTAGCCATTTTAAATCAAGAGAAACTTGGGTTTGACTTATTATGCTTTATTTTTGTTAGCACAAATATTCATCAAGCAGAGAAGCTCGAAGTGTTAGAAAAAGCGATGCGTGAAATGCCGGAAGTATTGGAATGTCATTGTTTAACAGGGGAGTATGATTATATTTTAAAAGTTGTGCACCGCGATCGAAACGAACTGGAACAGTTTATTCGGAAGTTAAATATGCTTGGCATTACGAGAATTCAAACGAGTTTGGCGCTGCGGGAGATTAAGTATTCTACTGTGTTGCCGTTGCAAGAAGAGGGCGGAGCTATTTAGCTCCGCCTATTATGCATGCGGACGAATCCACAGTTTTGCAAAGTCCGTCCATCCGAATGAATCAATGGTGACATTTTGCAAGGCAGATGGGAAACTTCTTCTTTTTAAGACATGGTAGTAAAAGACAAGAAGGTACTGGTCGCTAAGAAGTTTTTCGATTTTAGATATGAAGTCATATCGTTTTTCTTTACTTGGCTCTGCTATAAAGAGGTCAAGCATGTTCTCAATTTGCTCATGATAATGCGGATGCCTGAAGCGATGAACAAAGCAGCTTTTATTTTTAAAGATATGTACAAAAGCCATTTCAAGATTAGCGTCGAGTACTTCTCCTGTTAAAATGATATCAGCTTGCTTGGCAATCTCTTCGTTAAAGTAATCAGTGACTGGAAAGGGATGAAGCTGCAGACGTATGCCGAGTGGTTCACATCTTTTTTGTAACCAGATTGCATCGCGCTCGCTCCCTTTAAATGCAAAGAAATAGATGTGTATCGTCTCTCCATTATATGTACTTTGTTGTAAGTATTCTTTCGCTTTCAATAAAGATGTTTCTTTATGCATCGTACGGCTTTTATCGGGAAAGAAGCTATAAGCCGGCATGGTACGATTATCCCCAAGATCTTGTATTAACGATAGGGGATCCATGATTTCTGCCCACGCTTTTCGGAAAAAGATATCATGCTGCGGGCCGTTTTTTTGGAAGTTAAACGCTGCGTATATACAGCCGATTTCTTCTGTTTCCACTGCCTTTTCTTCTTTACACCCCGTGTTCGGTAATTCGTAATTTGTTTGCATTTTTGACTGCTCTGGAATAAACCAAAATTCAATTTGATCAAGAAGTGCCCGCTCTTTAAAATAATCTGGAAATGCTTCTAAAATAACATTATCTTCGGTAAGACTTTTTATTTTAAAGGGACCTGTGCCGCTATATTGATGAGTTTGAATCATTACATCGTGCGGTAAAATGGATAATTGCACAGAGCTTACGTAATGTAGAAAAAAGCGATTTGGTTTTCGTAAATGAAAGATAACTTGCAGAGGAGATGGGTTTTCTATTTTCGCAATTCCCTCTGTTAACCAGTCAAAAGGAGATTGAACGGCCTGCAACCTTTCGAAGGAGAAGATTACATCTTTTCCTGATAATGTTGTTCCGTGATGAAAACGAACACCTTTACGTAAATAAAATATCCACGTAAGTTGATCATCGCTTACTTCCCACGTATGTGCCAAATGCGGCTCGATTTCGTCCGTTTTCTCGTTATATTTCACTAATGTATCAACGATTTGACTAATCAGATGACTTTCTGTTGTCACAGCTGCAAAAGCCGGATCGATAGGGAGTAATTTTCGGTTATAAGGAATTTTGAGCACATCATACAGATCGTCTGAAGTTGTATATCCAAAATAAGTATTTAATCGTTCTTCTATTTTTTCACGGAGTAAGAAAGGAAGCGGTTCTTTTAATAGAAGGAAGACTTCTTTTAACTTCTCATTTTTTAAAAGCTCTTCAACATGCGGCAAGATTGCTTCTGTAAATGTATGAAGAAAACAAATTTCTGTTTTATTCCCACGGCCCCTTCCTGGTATCCAGTCAATCAGTTTTTCTTCACTCATTTTTCTCAGTAAAATCTTCACATTTTTTGTACTGCAAAATAAAATAGCGGCCAGTTCTTGGAGACTATTTTGAATATGTTGTTCATTTGGAAAGGAAAGTCTTAGCCGAATATAGTGGTCCATAATTTTCATGTTATACATCTCCTTTTTCTAAAAGGGGAAACTCTTCTGAATATTTTAACCTTTTTCTTCCTCTTTTTCAAAGTAAAATGGAGAAACAGAAGGAGGGGGAAACAGATGGGATTTTGGTCAATGCATCGCAACATTAAAATTAGAATTATTACATCCTTTTTAACTCGAACAGTAGGAACGATGATTTTTCCATTTATGGCAATTTACTTTTCTATAAAATTAGGAGCAGCATTAGCGGGGTTCTTATTGTTATTGAATGTAATTGCGTCGCTAATTGTTGGTTTATATGGAGGCTATATTGCCGATACAATAGGACGGAAAAAGGTCATGATTATTGGACAGGTGATTCAAGTCATTTCTATTGCTTGCATGGGAGTTGTGAACTCAGATTATATAGATTCAGCTTGGCTTACATTTGTATTTTTACTGATCAATAGCATCGGTTCTGGCGTGATGAACCCAGCAACAGAAGCAATGCTAATTGATGTAAGTACACCGGAAAACCGAAAAATGATGTACAGCATTAATTACTGGGCAATCAATTTATCAATTGCCATCGGTGCGATTTTCGGCGGACTTCTCTTTGAAAAATACCGTTTTCAATTATTTATGCTGCTGACAGGTATTGCCTTATTAACGCTGTATTTAATTACGGCTTACATGGAAGAAGTATATGTCGTTCAAAAGAAAGTAGAAAAGAAAAACGTATTAACAGATATGATGAGCAATTACCGAGTTGTCGTGAAAGACAAGGCGTTTATCGTATTATGTTTAGGAAGTATATGCGCATTATCATTAGAATTTCAAATTAATAACTATATCGGCGTCCGTCTGCAAAAAGAATTTGAAACGATAACATTTTCATTTTGGAACGGAAATAATTTTGATTTAACAGGGATTCGGATGCTAAGCTGGATTTCTACTGAAAATACAGTATTAGTCGTTTTATTTTCAGCGCTTATGGTAAAAATCATGAATCACTTTGAGGATCGGAAAGTACTGTATGCAGGTTTATTTATCTATACAATTGGATTTACGATATTTGGAGCAAGTAACAGCCTATGGATTTTATTACTCGCAGGTCTGTTCCAAACAATTGGAGAAATGATGTATGTACCAGTCAGCCAATCGATTCGGGCAGATATGGCAAGGGACGATGCAAGAAGTTCCTATATGGCCATTAACAGCATGGTCTTTCAAATTGCGAAAATGGTTGGCACGATCGGCATTATGATTGGTTCGGTCATTGCATCTTGGGGAATGAGTATCTTGTATTGCTTCATCGGAATTAGTAGTATTCTCTTATTTAAGAAAGCAGTTGATATGTATCATCGTCAAGGTGAGAAGGTAGAGAAGATAGGGTAATGTGAAGGCTACTTGTTTTGAGGACAAGTAGCTTTCAATAGTTAGGATAGGAGATAATTATAATGAGGATTAGCCAAAAAGAATTTTATAGTCGCAATATATGTTATATAATTCGGTCCGCAATGGAAGAAGATGCAAAAAAGTTATCTGAAGTACGATTACAAATAGATGGTGAAACAGAAAACTTAGATAGAGAGAAAGGCGAAGCGTACATAGACGAAGCGGGTTTTAAAAGGATCATTAAAGAGGATACAGACAGTGTTGCTAACCTATTTTTAGTAGCCGAAGTGAATGGAAGAATTGTAGGCTTTTCAAGGTGTGAAGGGAACAAATTGAAAAGAACATCTCATAAAGTAGAGTTTGGCGTGTGCGTATTACAGGAATATTGGGGATACGGTATTGGAAAGAACCTCTTAGAAGAATCCATTAATTGGGCAGACTCACATGGAATTAAGAAAATCACTTTGAATGTTCTTGAAACGAATGATAAAGCGAAAAGTCTTTACGAGAGATATGGTTTTGAAGTGGAAGGTGTATTAAAAAATGATAAAGTCTTATCGGATGGAAATTATTATAATACTATTTTAATGGGAAGATTTAATGGGTAAAGGGAGTGGGAGAATGTTTCCGATCTTAGAAACAGAAAGACTAATCTTAAGAGAACTAATAGAAGATGATGCACAAGGAATATTGAATTGCTTTTCAAATGAGGATGTATTACGTTACTACGGGCAAAATCCGCTAACAGATCTAGAACAGGTGAAACATATCATTAGAAACTTTTCTAATAACTACAAAGAAAAACGCGGAATAAAATGGGGAATTGAAAGAAAAGGAACAGAAGGAATGATTGGAACGATTGGATTTCATGATTGGTCTTCTGAACATAAGAGAGCGGAAATCGCTTATGCACTTTTACCTGAACACTGGGGAAAAGGATATGCTACTGAAGTAGTTAAAAAAGTTACAACTTACGGATTTCATGAGCTAAATTTAACTCGGATTGGAGCAGTTGTTTTTACAGAGAATAAAGCATCTAATGTGTTATTAACAAAACTAGGATTTCAAAAAGAAGGCGTTCTTCGAAATTATATGTATCAAAATAATGTTCCATATGATACGAACGTGTACTCCTTACTTCCAACTACTGCTTTTGCTCAGAACTAAGTTTATCGGCGGTTTTCGCGATATATCGGCGGTTCGACAAGGAATAAAGATCCTTCGGCAATGTTCGACATAAAAAAGAATCCATTTAGACCAAAATGGATTCTTTTTATTTCAGTAAAATAACCCCAAAAAAGAACAAAAACTGTATAAAACTCACTATATATACAAACGTCATAAAAGCCCGCTTTCGGTCCACAACTGAAACTGGATACAATGCTACAATACTATTTCCCGAAAAATAATTCCAAAGGGCGCGAAGTTGTAAAAATGATATGTATAGGAAACATAACGCGGTGGTTCCTTTTCCAATCAAGTTAGGAATATAGTAGGAAAGAAAGCCGCCTACTAAAGTTAAACGTATATACATACCGAAGTAATCGTTAGTACGTACAAAGGATAAACTATACAAATATAAAAAAGGAGATCGTTTTTTATATAGGATCCGTTCCATCCAAGTAGTAAGCCATTTTCTTTGTTTTACTTGCTGTTTGATTTGCGGTACATCTGTAAAGAAATGAACAAATTGATAAAAGCGCATGTCCATTTTTTCTTCTTGCTCTATTAAGTATTCCCAATGAATGTACCCTTTTTGTTTGTTCATCGTATATAAAAATAAGAGCGCTATGACAAGGAGTATACTTCCTACAATCATAATGGAAGTGAATTGAAACATTGTATATGTAATGGCTGCATTGCAGAATATCCGAATAAGTAACCAGTATGAAGCGAATTCTGTATTTCTAAATGTCCAATGTATGTACATGTTCCACCACTTTATAAAAGCAAGGATGACAAAAGCTCCGCCTAAAAAAGAGGTTTTCTGTCTTTACATGTACACAAAAAAGCAAGTTACCTTTTAGGCAACTTGCTCGTTTTGTTTCTTTTTCTTTTCATCACGTTTCATTAATGGATAGAAAGCAAATCCGACGACAAATAATCCGATGCCAAGCAGGAATGTTTTCATATCAGAAGATCCTGTTTTAATTACCCATAGTGCGTAAATTAGTGCAATCGCTGCAATAATTCCATCCATGATACGAGAAACTTTTTGATTTTCGTATGTTTCACCTGTCATCACGAGTTTAAGTTGGAAGATTGGTGAAACGAGATATGGAATTAAGTAGGCCAGCGTTGAAACGGTAATAACAAATGTATAGGCTTGGGCAATTGACCCGGATAGTGTTGAGAATAGGAACACTTGTGACATAATATTTGTTATACGAAGCGAATGAATCGGGCTTCCTTTTTTATTTGTTTTTGAAAAGAAAGAGGGGAAGAACCCTTCTTTTGCTGCTTGATACGGTACTTCTGAGCTTAATAAAACCCAGCCAAGAATAGAACCAAATAAAGAAGTAAGTGCAAGCAGCGCCATTAATTTTCCGCCGCCATGCCCCATTGCTGCAGATAGTGCATCTGCTAATGGTCGTTCAGATGCTTGCAGTTTATCGATATGAAGAACGCCCATTGTTAAGATTGTAATTCCTAAGTAAATTCCAACTGTTAACAATAAACCAGCAACAGTTGCGTGTTTTACTGTTTTTGGTGAAACAGCACGGTTTGATAGTAAGACAGCTGACTCGATGCCGATAAAGGCCCAAAGTGTTGTTAAGGCAGCTAAGTTTACTTGTGATAATAGTCCGTGTGAAATGCCTTCTTTATCAATAATCGGTGTATACCATTGTCCAAGTTTAGATGCTTGGAAGGCAAATAACGTTACAACGATGAAGAGAAGGAATCCTGTTACTTTCGTTGTAGTTGCTAGGAAGTTTAGTTTCCCAGCACCGCTTATGCCGTTCGTTAAAATGAGATGTGTTCCCCACAGTAAAAGGGTACAAATGGAGAACGTAATCAGTTTTCCAACTTCAATGTCAAACGTTCCGACTGAAAATAATACACGTGTATCTTTCATAATTGGGAAAAAGAGCGATAAATAACCAGCAAATGATGTAATGATCGCTACGTTACTTGCCCAGTTTGCAACCCAGTAGCCCCATACGATGCTAAAACCCGCCATTTTTTTTGTTTTTTGTGAAGAAAAGAGTGCATAAGCATGACTTTGCGGGCCTGTTGTTAAATCAGGACGACGAATTGCTAAATTACCGAAAACAAGTGCTAGCATTAACACGCCAAACCCTGTTGTTAACCAAGCTAATGTAACACCAAGAGGGCTAGCTGTTTGTGCTAATGTACTCGGAACCATGAAAATACCAGCTCCGACCATATTTCCAACTACAAATGCAGTGAGTACCCAAAAGCCCCATTTTTTTTGTTGCATAGAAATTACCTCCAAAATTAGTATAACCAAGTCAAGCGAGGAGATATGTATGTGTTTGAAGTTCCAAACAAAACAAAAAAGCGCGTATATGTTCACGCGCTTCTCAATCTTATTAAGAAACCCACGGACATATCTCTCGATAGCTCTCCACAAGCAAAAAGCTTGTGACAGTCCTACACTTATTCAATGCAGACCCAGCAAGAAAGCGTTGTGGATACTTCTCGCTTCGGCAATTATTCCTTTTTGATTTGTTCAGCGATGCCACACATCTCCCAAATCATACTATTAATAATTGCAACCTCTACCTCACCGAGATACGAATGAGGATTTATATATAAAGTTAACATTAACAAGGGTAACAAATGGATTTTTATTCGTCAATGCAAATGAATATAATCGGATGATTGTGAGAATAGAGTATGTTTAAAATAATGAAACAACTTCTGGATTTGTATCATACAATATGTATATAAAAGAAGGGAAGAGTGCAATTTTTATTATGGAGAGCACTTTATTTCCCCAGAACTTTGAGGCAGGGATAAGCTGATGGAGAGATGGTTTAAGAGAAACTGCTTTATATGTGGAAAGGAAATGGATACTTGTGAAAAAACGGATCCAATAGAGGAGTTAAAAAAACAAAATGAAGAACTCGCGGCCTCTTTAGAACAATGTATGAGGTTACTCTATAATATACAAAGGAATGTAAGTAAAAAAACAGAAAAGAGTGCATTGCCTTCTTTTTTTTCATTAGGAGATAAGATAGAAATATTTGACGGGGAAATAAGTATAGAAGGTATCTTTATTGAGTGTACAAATGAATGGTTATATTGGATTAACGTAGATTATGATTTAACCATTAGTCATATAAACAGTGTAAAACATATTATAAAAAAAGAGTCTATTCAAAAAGGGGGAATATAGCTCTTTTTGATATAGACTCAGTATTTTATTGTGAGAGGGTTAAACAATTTTATAAGAAATTAGGAAATTTTACGAACGCTAATTGTATTTAAACTTGTAACGTTGATATTTGCGTGGCTATCAACCCAAACTAAGAAGTTGTTGTTGTCTACGCGGATGAAAACACCTCTGCCGTCAATTTCACGTCCTGCTGAAAATACGCGAATTTTGTCGCCCTCTACTAAACCATTTAATGTGATTGCCATGTGACCGCCTCCTCTCTATCAGAAGTTAATATATATATATGAAAACGATAGAGAGTGTGTGCGAGAGAAATGTAGTGCTAGCAACCATTTTTATAAATATAAAGGTAAGTAGAGATACATTAAATTCTTACAAATACCTTTTGGTTCCGTTAATCTTAACAGAGTCATCAGTCATATAAAAAGTGTAAAATGTATGATAAAAAAGAGTCTATTCAAAAAGGGTTTCTCTTACTCCTTTTGATATAGACTCAGCGTCTTCTTATGAAAGAATGAAACAATTTTATAGGTAATTAGGAAATTTTACGAATGCTAATTGTATTTAAGCTTGTAACATTGATATTTGCATGGTTATCAACCCAAATTAAGAAGTTGTTGTTGTCTACGCGAAGGAACACACCTTCACCGTCAATTTCACGACCTGCTGAGAACACGCGAATTTTGTCACCTTCTACTAAGCCGTTTAATGTGATTGCCATAAGACCGCCTCCTCTCTATCAGAAGTTAATATATATATATGAAAAAGATAGAGAGTGTGTGCTGGGAAAATACAGTGCTAGTAACTATTTTTATAAAATATATGAGGGGAAGTAGAAAATAGTTTCTACTTCCCCTCATAT
>NZ_JBALLY010000101.1:0-1955 GCF_036963045.1 Bacillus sp. JJ864
GTCCCTCATTCCTTGAATCGTTTTCGTACCCCTTGAAGGCTTGCTTGCAATGCAAATATCTAGGGATAGAAAAAAATGTTAAAAGGGTCAAAAATACTTTGTAATCGCTTACATATTATTATACTATTAAATTATAGTAATAAATTATTATGATAATTTATTATTAATGTAATTTAATACAGGGGGCATAGGAGTAATGAAGGATGAAGATGTTAAAAACATCTGAGCCAACTATATACCGTGATTTACAGAAGATTAAAGGTGAAAACAATTAATTTTTTGCGAAAACTTGCTCATCATTTCACATGATGGATAGTTGAAAGACAGGGGGGCAATTTGTGAACAAGAATAGTATGTTACGTGTGTTAGAGAAAGAATTAGTCGTTGCTTTAGGGTGTACAGAGCCAGTGTCGATTGCGTTAACTGCAGCTACTGCAAGAGATTATATGAAGGGCGACATACAGTCAATCGAAGTACTTGCAAGTACAAATGTCATTAAAAATGCAATGGCGGTTGGTATACCAGGGATGAAGGCTACTGGAATTGACTTTGTTGCTGCTTTAGGGGTGTTGGCAGGAGATAGCAAAAAAGATTTAGAAGTGTTAGCCGGAATCTCAGAAGAAGATGAGGAACAAGCAATCTCTTTAGTAGAGGCGGGGAAAGTGTCTGTAGAATTAGCAGATACGTCTAAAAAGCTATACATTGAAGTGAAGTTGACGACAGACGAGGGATATGCAAGGGCTATTATTCAGGATAATCACACATTTATCGCATTAGTAGAGGCGAATGGGGAGCTTGTTTATAAGAATGGATGTGGAAATACACAATTTTCCACTTCTGAAGAAGAACGTGATGAACTAACGATTCCAGAAATATATGAATTTGCTATGACTGTAGATGTAAAGGAATTGGCACTTGTAAAAAAGAGTATTGAACTGAATCGTAATGTGGCACTAGATGGTTTGTCGAATGAATATGGCTTACAAGTTGGAAAAACATTAAAGGCAAATGTATTGAAGGGAATTTTATCAGATGATTTAACAACTCATGCGATGGCATTAGCGGCTGCTGGTTCAGATGCACGTATGGCCGGTTCGACAATGCCAGTAATGGCTAACTCAGGAAGTGGTAATCAAGGGATTGCCGTAACGATGCCTGTAGTAGCCGCAGGTGAGAAATTAAATGCTTCGGAAGAAGAGCTAATTCGTGCTGTTACGTTAAGTCATTTATTAGCGATTTATATTAAAAATCAGTTTGGACGTTTGTCTGCACTTTGCGGTGTAACAGTTGCTGGTGCAAGTGCATCAGCTGCTATTACGTATTTATTAGGTGGAGGTATTGAAAAGATAAAGTATGCAATCCAAAATACACTTGGAAATGTGACAGGAATGATTTGTGATGGAGCAAAAGCAGGATGTGCGATGAAAGTAGCAACTTGTTCAAGTGCAGCTGTACAATCTGCACTGTTAGCCTCACAAGGAATGTGTATCTCTGCCACAGATGGATTTATCGAAGCAGATGTTGATAAAACAATTGAGAACTTTTGCCGATTAGGAAATGAGGGTTCATCAGATATGGATAAGATCATGCTAGAGATGATGATTAATAAAAGGAAATAGTAGTGATGTATCACCGTGGATGTTATTAGTAATCAGTAGAATCCATGTACATCCTACTGAATAAACCATAATCATACAGCAAACATTTCATTTGAAATTGTATTATCCGATCAATCCATCGGTGGAGTAGCAGCTGGTATGAGCGCAGCCGCGAAAGCGAAACGTATCATGTCAGGTGCCCCATTATGAAGGCGTATCTGTCAGAAGCTGCCCAGAGTAAATATGCGAAAGTATATAAAGAGGCAGGGGTTCCGTTTTTTATCCCGCTATTTTTGGGCAGTAATACTCCCACCTCAAAATTCGGCAAAAGCATTGTCCAGCTCCAGCGACTAGAAT
>NZ_JBALLY010000101.1:2126-5213 GCF_036963045.1 Bacillus sp. JJ864
ATAATCAGTGGGGGATGGAGAAAACATTCAATATTGGGGGTATGGACTCTACAATGATAAGGTAAATAAAGCGAATATTAAGGATGCTTATTCAAGAATGTTTCGTTCAGTTGAGTCCATTAAAAATAAGAAGTGAATGATCTGTATATGAATTAGAGGAGAATGTAATAAAGTAAGGATAAGGTATGAATATACAAAAAGCTCAGCTGATTTTTCTTGTCAACTGAGCTTTTATATTTGTTTTATTTTATATAGAGGTTATAACAGCGGAGAGACCGATGAAAAAAAGAACGTAAATTCATTGCTATTCTCCCAGCAGCTTACTTATATGCTAGAACAGCCCAGTGACATGGGGCTGTTTGTCTCCAATTTACACTAGAGAAGCCAGTCATTCTTAACATTGAATCGAGTTTATTAATTTGTGGGTAATCTTCTGTCGGATCCCACCGTTTTCCTATTCGTTGTTTTGCATCTTCCATAGCAATTTTAGATGCGAACATAATATCTAATAAGAGAAACTGCCCTTTTGGCTTCAAGATGCGATATACTTCGCTGCATGCTTCTTCTCTTTGTTCAGGTAAAACTTCATGAAAACAAAAGCTTGAAATAACGGAATCGAAACTCTCGCTTTTTTGTCCTGTATTTGTAAAAGTACCAGTGTTTAAGTTGAATTTTGGATGCTTATTTTGACATTGGTCTAACATTTTTTCTGACAGGTCAATTCCAAACATATTATTATCATTTTTACTTACTAAAGATGCAAAAGCACCTGTACCGATGCCAATATCAAGAATGCTATCTTTATCGCTAGTATGAAGCATTTGCTTAGCTTCAAGTAAACTGTGATTATATCCATAAAGCGGGCCGTTTGGGTTTTCTAAACTTTCATCATAAGTTTTGGCCCAATCGTTAAAAAGTTTTTGAGTAGTTTCAAATGTCCGTAGCAAATAAATTTCCTCCTTTATAAATGCTCTACCTCAGTTTCCAATGTATAAGTAATCTTCATATTCATCATTGTTATCACTCCAATCAATATGTACTAAATGAATAACTTCGGTTTGGAATTTTGAAATCCTTCTACACTCGTGTTAAAAATCAGTTCAAGGATTTTGGGTTTTACACTCTAATTGGGTTTATATCTCTTATAAAGGTGGAAATCTATAGTAACACTGGTGATACTATGTGACATAAATGTGCCTTCTTACATAATTTGATTTTGCAATTTATAATGTAAGGAGAATCTCAATTTATAGTAAGCGGAGGAAATGAACATGAAAGCAGTTGGTTTATTAGAATATTTACCTATCGAAAATGAGAACAGTTTAATCGATATTGAATTACCACGTCCAGTACCGACAGGAAGGGATATAGTCGTAAAAATCCATGCTATTTCGGTTAATCCCGTTGATACAAAAATTCGAGCACCAAAAGATAAAAAAGAAGAAGAGTATAAAATACTTGGATGGGATGCTAGCGGCGTTGTTGTAGAAATTGGGGAAGATTGTACGTTGTTTCAACCAGGTGATGAAGTTTTCTATGCAGGAAGTATTATTAGACCAGGTACATATAGTGAGTACCATCTAGTGGATGAGAGAATTGTTGGAGCGAAACCGAAAAATTTGACTCATGCGCAATCAGCTGCTATGCCATTAACTGCGATTACAGCGTGGGAAGGAATGTTTGAGCGTTTAGCAATTGATATTAATAATAAGGAAAAGAATAAACAGAAAAATATTTTAATCATCGGCGGCGCAGGTGGTGTAGGTTCTATTGCCATTCAATTAGCAAAATGTGCTGGCCTTAACGTGATTACAACTGCCTCTCGAAAAGAAACGAGAGAATGGGTGGAAAGTTTCGGTGCTGATTATGTTATCAATCACCATGAATCATTTAAAGAACAATTATCCAAAATGGAAATAGATGAAGTTGATTATATTTTCTGCTTAAATAATACAGATCAACACTGGAACAGCATGGCAGAAGTAATCAAACCGCAAGGAAAGATTTGTTCGATTGTAGAAAATGAGAAACCGCTAGAGTTAGGGTTATTAAAAAGTAAAAGTGCTGCATTTGTTTGGGAATTCATGTTTACAAGAGCTATGTACCAGACTGAAGATATGATTAACCAACATCTTTTGTTAAATCAAGTTAGTGAGTTACTGGATCAAAATGTGCTTAAGACGACTTTAAACAGGACGTTATCACCAATTCATGCGAGTAATATTAGAAAAGCGCATGAGATGATTGAAACAGGAAGTATGATTGGGAAGATCGTATTGGAAACTTTTTAAGGGTATATAAGTGGATACTGCCAAGAATGAAATATGAAGAATGGAGCTGTATGTAATACAGCTCTATTTTTATTTTGTGTATGTTTGAAATACTGCTATTAATATTGATAAATCAACAAAATAAGCTTTTCCATGGTAAATTAAATAGTTGTTTTATAAAAAAGTTGGACTGATTTGTATTCCTTCTTCAACTAACATACTGACTAATTTAATATTCTGCTTTAAAAGATTTGTGGTTTTTCAACATATAAACCTAAAATATATCCACAATTCAAACAGAAATATGAAGATATTGGTGAAGATTGACTTCTTGGATTGTTATAGGAAAACATATGAACTACCCCGTTGCCTGCTCTTATAATCCCTTTCTCAATTTGATTACCATTACACTTAGGACATACTTTCTCTTTCAACATTTTTTACCCCATTCTTTTATTCAAGTTCTATTTTTATTTATATTTTAACAAAAATTTGAAAAGTGTTGCATGATGATAATAACCTTTAGCCATAATTACGACTAAAGGTTTTTTAGTATAAAAAATTAAACAAATATAAAATTACAAGGAGACAATTTTATGGAAAATAATAAAAATGCAATACTCGCTTTGATTGTTTTTGCTTTAGGTTTAGCATTTTTTGTTGGTGGCATGGTTCATTCATTATGGGGATCATTTTGAATACTTAAATGTTTAAATTGTCGGCTTGAAACAAAGATGCATCGTTTAATAATTATCAAGACTAAAGGTGAAAATCTATTGATTTTAAAGGGATCTTACATATTAGATATGTATAATAT
>NZ_JBALLY010000102.1:0-4617 GCF_036963045.1 Bacillus sp. JJ864
CTAGGGACGTTGTTTTTGATCATAATGGACATTATAAAGTGAAATGGAATAGTTAGGATAATACCCAAAATATGAGGTAAAGCAAGAAATCATAAGACTGCAAAACATTTCTTTTTGAAAGTTTTGCAGTCTGTTTCTATTTATAGGAGAGATCATATACAATAAGAAATAATTTAAAGCCCTTTTCTTCTTGCAGGGAATCTGGTCATGTATAGCAGTGCAAAAATAAACCTTACATATAAATTTATCTATTATACGATTATTTGTTTTAGTACTTAACTTATTTATATTCTCTTTAACGGTGCAGTTTTTACCTTGATTTAGAATTTTGATTACTGCTTCTTTATTATTTGGTATTGGAGTCATTATAATTTATCTTCAGAAGAATAAGGGATATGTAATAACCGCAACGAGAAAATTAATTCCATTTCTTGCTTCAATCTGTTCAATTTGTATTGTATCCTCATATATCACCGATTTTTCTGTTATAATAGCTCTTGCAGTCAATTTTGGAATGGTTATCATAACAATTGTATTTTTACTACAAGATTTTTTTAAGTTTAGTAGAAATTGATTATAGTATTAATAATTGGTAACAAGGTCCCTGTTGATAGCAATGGAGACTTATATTATCTAAAAAAACATTCCACTCCTATAATCAAAATTTTAAAGCTTCGATATTTAATCCTCCAAGTCTTGTAAATATACGGTATTCTCCTTTTAAGTATATCACCTGAATTGTATAATTATTTTTCATGACTTTTTTGTGAATGTATGACTATGGCACTTGACTTAGGATAAATATATTGTTAATTATTATATTTACATAAAAGGTTATTATAAGTATTTTGAGCATGAGAAATGCTTTTACATTAGTATAAAAGAACAGTGAGGGTTCTGGTTATGAAAAAAAGAATTGTAATTGTAGAAGATGAAGAGAATATTAGAGAAATATGTAAACGGTATTTAGAGAGAGAAGGGTATGAAGTATATACAGCTGAAAATGGAACAGAAGGCTGGGATGTATTTCAACAATATCAACCAGATTTAATTATTTTAGATTTAATGATGCCAAAAAAAGATGGTTGGGAACTATGTGAGGAAATTCGTCAACAATCTAATGTTCCTATTATTATGTTAACTGCTAGGGGAGAGGAAAGGGATCGAATTTTAGGCTTAACAATGGGAGCAGATGATTATGTGACAAAGCCGTTTTCACCTCGCGAATTAGTATTAAGGGTTCAAATTATATTAAGAAGAGGAAATCAGCCAGTAGTGCAAACGAAAGAACCAGAACCAGAACTAGAATTTGAATCTGAATTAGAAGTGATAGAGTTTCCAGATTTGGGGATTTATCCATCAAAGAGATGTGTGTTTGTTTGTGGGAATGAGGTTGAGTTAACAGTTAAAGAGTTTGAAGTACTTTATACGATGGCAAAACATCCAAAACAAGTATTTTCTCGGTCGCAGCTTCTTGAACAAATTTGGGAGTTTGAATATGAAGGGTATACCAATACAGTAACGGTATTAATGAGTCGTTTACGTGAAAAATTAGATAAGTATACGACAAAGAATCGTTGGATTCATACAGTTTGGGGCATAGGGTATCGCTTTGATCCAAATGGAGGAAATGAAACATGAAATTACGTTATCAATTGTTATTGATGAATTTATTAAGCATGAGTATTATGGTCATTGCGATATGGTACAGTGATACGAGAATGTTACTTAAACCGGAACAAACTCGGTTATTAACAGGAGTTGCGATTGTAGCAATGCTTCTGTCAACTTTTATTTATTGGCTATTAACACGTCCGATTATCAGATCCATTCAAAATTTAATTGCATTAACACAACAATTTGGTAATAGACATTTTGAAACGATGTATATAATTGGACAGGAACCACAAGAATTTAAAGAACTTGCAACAGCTTTTCAGAAGATGGCGAAAAAGTTAGAAGAAGGGTTTACGAAGTTAGAAGAAGGGGAAAAAGCGCGTACAGAGCTGATTGCAAATATTTCACACGACTTACGAACACCTATAGCTAGCATACAATTGATGATAGAAGCACTACAAGATGATGTAATTGAAGACCTTGACATGAAAAAGCAGTACTTAGCGACTATATTACAGGAAATGCAAAGACTAAATGGCTTAATTAATAATTTATTTGATCTTTCTAAGTTAGAACTTGGGCAAGAAGAGTTTTATCCAAGCTTAACGCATGTCGACAGAGTGTTAATAGACGTACTAGATTCACATTCTATCTTGGTTGAGGAAAAACAGATGCATTTAGACGTACATGTTTCAGATACATTGCCTCGGCTTTGGATCATGCCATGTAAAATAGTACGTGTGATTAGTAACTTGTTACATAATGCAATCCGATATTCTCCTGCATCTTCTACAATTGAGTTGATTGTGCAGGAAAATAAGCAGAAACAACATGTTCAATTTATTGTGCGTGATGAAGGAGAAGGCATCTCATACAATGATCAATTACGCATATTTGAGCGCTTTTATAGAACGGATCAGTCCAGAAGTTCACAATCTGGCGGATCAGGGCTTGGATTAGCTATTGCGAAATCATTAGTTGAAATGCATAAAGGAGACATTGGGGTGCGAGATCGTTCAGATGGGAAACAAGGAAGTGAATTTTGGTTTACACTTCCTATTACATCGGAAAAGAAATAAGACTGCTGAAAGACTTTTGTAATAGTTATGTTATCGAAATGAGAGATTTCCTTGTTAATATATAAGTGTTAGAGGAGGGAATTTAATTTATGAAAAGAAAATATATATTTCTTATAGGAGCATTTCTAATTATTGGAGGGATATTGTGGTCTTTGTTTCGCCCAGAGAAATTATTTATTGATAAGAAAGTAAATGAAGCATTACCGCAAGCTGAAATGAAGTCAAAAGAAATAAAGCAACAACACCTAATAAGTGAGGGTCAGTTTCAAAGCGGTGTTCATGAAACGACAGGAACCGCAACAATCTATCAATTAGCTGATGGAAAACGTATTTTACGCCTTACTCATTTTTCAACTTCTAATGGCCCGGACGTTCGTGTTGTGTTGGTCCCTACGAAGCAATTGAAAAATAATGAGGACGTTAAAAATTATAAATATATTGAATTAGGAAAATTAAAGGGCAACAAAGGCGATCAAAACTATGAAATTCCTGATGAAATAGATATAAGTGCATACGGAGCAGTTTCTGTATGGTGTAAGAGATTTAATGAAAACTTTGGTGCAGCTTATTTTGCAAAATAAGAAATAATAAAAACAGGTGATAGAGTTGAAATCTATCACCTGTTTTTGTGTTTTGCATATATGCAAGTTAAAAAAACGACATAAAAACCCCTTTCTTTTAGAGGAGGACAAGAGCATTTGGCTGTGCATAGAAGCGGTCAGGTCCTTTTCCTGCCACATGAGAGGTTTACAAACAAAGGGAGCAAGCAAGTAAAGGTCATGTTGTATTCTGCATAGCAACGATTTATATGTCGAAAAATTAAAATGGATTTATATAGAATGGGATCTGGATTATGAATCTTTTTAAATTAAAAATATAGCAAGCCAATGAAATGAATGATGTACAGTTTGTATCTTCTTATAATAGTAGAGTTTAATGATTTACGGTAAGGGGGTTACATCATCTTAAAATTAAAGTATTTAGTGTTCTCAAAACGAAGAAAACGAGCTGCATTCCTATAAATAACTGTAGCGAAGCAGAAGTATTGCTTGCCAATTCGATTCTTTGAGACTGAATAAAAATAGCTATTTTTACTCAATTGAAATCATGCTATGAAGCGTTGAGAATTCTTTACTGTACAAAAATGACTACCATTAAAAAATAAAACATAATTAAATTTGTATAATATCGGAGGTGTAACAAAATGAAACAAATACATCTAAGATTATCTCTCATACAATTAGTTCTGTTAGTACTGAACTTATTTATATTTTTTTCAGCCCTGCCATTTCTACCTTGGTTTGTTGAAAATGCTTTGGGATGGTTAGGTATATTGGCTACCACTCCTTTATTGTTAATTATCGGTAGAATACTTCCCAAACTTAAGGAATACGAGGGGCATGGCATAACAAGACAGGTTGTTCCATTTATTGCATCAATTGTTTCACTTTGTATCATGTTATCACCTACTACGGAATTATTGACTATAATAGCTCTTGCAGTTAATGGTTTCATGGCTATCATAACAATTGCATTTTTGTTGCAAGATTTCCATAGACTGAATAAAAAATATAAGTTCATAAGGTTTATTAGTTAATATCTTAAGTATTTTGCTGTTAAAATATTTGTTTTACTTATAAGAGAAGACGGAGCAATCGTAACGGAGAGTATAAAGTATTTTTAGATATATGTATCCTCAACAAGAAACAAAGGCTTTTGTAGATAGCTTGTTTGTTTTACTAACCTTACAGAACTGTCATCTTTATGTAAGGTTATTAGATAGTTCATATAGTATTTCAATGTAATAATAAAGATATAAGAAGTCATAATAAATTTTTTAGAGGTGAACATCATGAAAGGGAATCATATCTTATCTTCTTTGAGTTATTTTAGTTACTTTTTTGCACCAATCATATTACCA
>NZ_JBALLY010000103.1:0-9876 GCF_036963045.1 Bacillus sp. JJ864
CTACAATACTTTATAAAGCATGTAGCGGTATTTGTTATTAAAGACCTAGACCTTTATTTTGAGAAGGTTTGTTTAATAATAAATATTTGTTTCTACACTTGTCTTGTAAATGTATGTAAAGCTGTGGTATCCCCGCAGCTTTTTTGTTTTTTTTTCACGACTTTTGGATAGGAAGGGTTATTCCGTATGGATGGGAACCGATCTTCTCTGAGAGAAGTTTTCTTTTATATAAACTCATTGAAATCTTATTATTAGGTATCTTCATACATGATTCAATTAGTAAATCATAGTGAGGAGAACAAAAAATGAATACAATGACTTTTGAAAAATTGCAGTATAACGAATTAAAGGAAATTGTGAAATCATATTGTGTAAGTGGATTAGGAAAACAATTATTAGATAAACTGCAGCCAAGTTCGAATATAAAAGTAGTCAAGAATCGTTTAAATGAAACAACTGAAGCAAAAGCAATATTAAATACAGAAAGTCACGTTCCATTAATTGGGATCTCTAATATAGAAAACATAATTGGAAAGCTTGAAAAAGGGATGATTTTGGAACCAGCCGAATTAGTGAGCGTATCAGATTTTTTAAGAGGATGTAGAAAAATTAAGGGATTTATGTTAAGTAAAGAATTTTTTGCACCTGTTTTAAGTTCTTACGCATACTCGATGTCAGAGTTCAAAAATATTGAGGAAGAGATTCATTTTTCGATTAAAGGGAATCGAGTTGATTCTGCTGCGAGTAAGGAGTTAAAGCGAATTCGAAATCATATCGAAACAACAGAAGAAAAAATTGGAGATCGTTTAAATAAATTTTTAAAAAGTAGTGCAAATAAAGAGTATATTCAAGAATTCTTTATTAGTAAAAAAGATGATCGATATACGGTTCCTATTAAGGCTTCTTATAAAAATCAAGTTGCAGGAACAATTGTAGAGATGTCTTCTAAAGGTTCAACAGTATTTATGGAACCAGCTGTTATTTCAAAATTAAGCGGGGAGTTAGCGAGTTTAAAAGCGGAAGAGGCGATTGAGGAGTATCAAATATTAGCGACTTTATCAGGAATGATTTTTGAGAATGTTAGTGATATAAACATTAATATTGAGCTTATCAGTCAATATGATATGATTTTCGCGAAAGCTAAATTTAGTAAGAGTATAGATGGTATCGCACCAAAATTAAATAGTCATGGATATATAAAACTCGTTGAATGTAAACATCCTCTTTTACATGGTGAGATTGTTCCATTACATTTTGAGATTGGAAAAGAATATCGTAGTTTAGTCATTACGGGACCAAATGCTGGAGGAAAGACAATTGCTTTGAAAACAATTGGATTATTAACTTTAGCAACAATGTCAGGGTTTCATATTCATGGTGATGAAGAGACTGAGATTGCCCTTTTTGATTCTATTTTTGTAGATATTGGTGATAATCAAAGTATTGAAAATGCTTTAAGTACTTTTTCTTCACATATGAAAAATATTTCAGAAATTATGAGAATATCTAACAATAATACGTTGTTGTTATTTGATGAAATTGGTAGTGGTACAGAACCGAATGAAGGTGCTGCACTTGCGATTGCCATTTTAGAAGAGTTTTATCAAATGGGTTGTATCACAGTTGCGACGACTCATTATGGTGAAATTAAACGATTCTCAGAAATTCACAGTGACTTCATGAATGCGGCTATGCAATTTAATAATGAAACATTAGAGCCGATGTATCAATTAATGATTGGGGAATCTGGAGATAGTAACGCACTTTGGATCTCTAGAAAGATGAATTTACGGGAACGTGTTTTGGAGCGAGCACAGTGTTATATGGAAAATAAAGATTATAACTTAGAGCTTGTAAAAGAAAATAAAATAAAGAAGCCTGAAGTGAATGCGGTGAAAACGAAAGAAACTTATGAGTATGAGATTGGAGACAAGGTAACATTATTAGATCACAATGATTCTGGTATTGTATACAAGAAAAAAGATAGTTTCAATAATATTGTAGTACTATACAAAGAAGAGTTTATTGAAGTAAATTGTAAGCGCGTTATTTTGGAACTGAAAGCAGCAGAGTTGTATCCAGAAGGCTATGATTTAAATACTTTGTTTGTAGGTTATAAAGAGAGAAAGCTGCAATACGATATAGAACGAGGCTCTAAAAAAGCATTAAGAAAAATACAAAAAGAAATGAGAAAAAAATAATTCAAATGTTAGTAACCCTTCACTTAAATGATAGTACGTTTTGAAGTGAGGGGTTATTTTATATATGAAAAATAGAATAAGTGTAATCTTCTTTTTCATATTTAGCAAAATAAATGGTACAATCAATATTTGATATGAAAAATAGTGAAAAGAAGTGATCGATTTGAAAAGTTTTTTAGAATTAGGAATTAGCACTACGTTAAATGATACATTAAGAGAAAATGGAATTGCCGAATCGACGCCGATTCAAGAAAAAGCAATCCCAGTAGTTCTAGCAGGAAAAGATATTATTGGACAAGCAAAAACAGGAACAGGAAAAACATTAGCATTTATTTTGCCGATATTAGAAAAAATAAATCCGCAGTCTAGTCATGTCCAGGCGTTAATTGTAGCGCCAACACGAGAATTAGCATTGCAAATCACAAGCGAAATTGAAAAAATGACTGTGCATGTAAAGGATATTCATGTGCTTGCAGTTTATGGCGGACAAGATGTTTCACAACAAATGAAGAAATTACAAGGAAATACCCATATTGTTGTGGCGACACCTGGCCGATTATTAGACCATTTACGCCGCGGGACAATTGAATTATCGCATGTATCTATGCTTGTTTTAGATGAAGCGGATCAAATGCTGCATTTTGGTTTTTTACCAGAGGTAGAAGAAATTATTGAACAAACACCTGCAGAGAGACAAACGATGTTGTTTTCTGCGACGATGGCAAAGCAAATTCAATCGCTTGCAAAGCGTTATATGAGAAAACCTGAAATTATAAAAATTCAAAGTGCAGAGGTTACAGTAAATAATATTACACAGCGCGTCGTTGAAACGACAGATAGGGCAAAACAAGATACGCTTCGTCAACTTATGGAACAAGATCAACCGTTTTTAGCAGTTATTTTCTGCCGTACGAAACGTAGAGCTACAACACTGTATGAAGCGCTAAAAGGATACGGTTATAACTGTGATGAACTTCATGGTGATTTATCACAAGCAAAACGCGAGCGTGTTATGAAACGTTTTCGAGATGCTGAAAGCCAATATTTAATTGCAACAGACGTAGCAGCAAGAGGACTTGATGTAGAAGGTGTTACGCATGTATTTAACTATGACATCCCAGAAGATGTCGAAAGTTATATTCACCGCATTGGTCGAACAGGTCGTGCTGGCGGAAGTGGGCTTGCCGTTACATTAGTTGCACCGAAGGATAAAATGTATTTGCAACAAATTGAAAAAGGGATTAATGCATCATTACAACGACAAGTCATCGAGCAACCTAACAAGCAAGAACCTGAGAAAAAAGAACAAAAATCGCAAAAGCCAAAAGAAAAGAAACAATTTAAAGAGAAGAAGCAGTTTGGTCAATCTGGGCGTCGTGATAGAAAAGAAGGACCAAAAACAGAGAAATCTCGTTTTGATCAACCAAGTAAAAAGAAGCGCAGCGCAAAGCCGGGACAGAAAAAGCGCGGAAGATAAGTTAAAAATATAGTAATTATTGAACATGAGTACCCTTTAAATAGAGGACTCATGTTTTTTTATGTGCGTAAAAAATTAGGACATACTAACAGGCGAGGTGATTTGATGAAGAAGTTTGTTGCAATCATTGTTTTCACTTTATTTATGTTTTCTTTAACTAGCTTCGTACACTGTGAAGAAAAGAACAAAGTACAAGATTATTTTGATGTGAATATAAGCGGATCGCGTTTGCATGTTCTAGACGATTTTGTCGAACTTATTAATGAGGGAAAAGTTACTTCCTTAACAAAAATATTTTTTGAAATTTTACGGAGAGAACAACAATGGGTATTGGAACCGCGAGTGTATGTAAAAGGGAATTTGGGGTATGTTCATATTGTAAAACAAAACGGTGTGAATGTTCTTTATCATATAAAGAAGGTACATGAGAATTGGACGATTTTGAGAGAAGACAAGAAGGTTATAAATAGAATACCTGTACCAAAAGAACTGCTAAAGGAAGTTCTTATTGAACGACTTGTAGAGTATATTGGTGATGCTGTAAAAAATTATTATGGTGAAGGTAGGTTATGGTACAGAGGAAGCGAAAAGATATTAACTATTGAGAAAGATAAGGTGAATTTTGAATTTTATGTTACTGTTCAAGTTATTACATTTAAAGGAGCTCATAATCCACCGTATGGAGAAGAGACGATGACATTTCGAGTAAAAGGTGGAGGCGAGGTTCAATTAATGGATTACAAACATCGCGATCTTTCTGATACTGAATTATCTAAATTGAAACTAAGAACAATATAAGAGTAGCACATGATAGATGTAAACATTTTAATGCTTGGAGGAGATATTGTTATGATTAAGCTTGTGCTTCTTCGTCACGGTCAAAGTGTATGGAATGTGGAAAATCGGTTTACTGGATGGACCGATGTTGATATGTCTAAAAATGGATTACAAGAAGCAAGAGAAGCGGGACAAATTTTAAAGGAAAATGGCTATACGTTTGACGTAGCATACACTTCTGTATTAAAACGAGCAATTCGAACGTTATGGATCATTCTTCATGAAATGGATCTTTCCTGGGTACCAGTCTATAAATCATGGCATTTAAATGAACGACATTACGGTGCACTACAAGGCTTAAATAAAGATGAAACGACGAAGAAATACGGAGAAGAACAAGTACATATATGGCGCAGAAGTACAAATGTCAGACCGCCAGCACTTACGAAAGACGATCCGCGTTATGAAATTTCAGACCCTAGATATAAACATTTAAAAGAAGGAGAATTTCCTCTTACCGAGTGTTTAGAAGATACAGAAAAACGAGTTCTGACGTATTGGCATGAAGAAATTGCGCCAGTATTACAAAAGGGCGAGAAAGTTATTATTTCATCGCATGGGAATACAATCCGTTCGCTTGTAAAATATTTAGATCACTTATCTGATGATGGCGTTGTTACATTAAATATTCCTACAAGTATTCCGCTTGTATACGAATTAGATGATAACTTAAAACCGATTCGACATTATTATTTGAGCATGGATGGAGAAGTGCCAGAAGGAGAAATTCCGAAGCATATACAACTCTAATATAAAAAATGGATAGATGTGCCATAAGGCACATCTATTTTGGATTTTCTAGATGAGTTATATTGTGTGTGTTTCTTATAGTATATTGGAAAAAGAAGTTCCTAAGACTTTTGGTGATGGAAAAGAATTATGTTTAATTCACTTGTGCTAAAAATCGATTGAAAAAGAGCAGTTGAAACTCCATTTCAGAACCAGAAGGAGAAAAAGGGTGGGGTTTCGTAATAAAGGGGGAATTTAAGTGAAGAATGACGAACAAAAAATTCCACAACCAATTAGAGAAGATAAAGGAGCTACTGTTAAAATCCCACGTAACCTTGAACTTGATCGTCAAAATCCTGATATGTTGGCCTCACCAGATACAGACAGCGGTACGGTTGGGAATATGAAATTTTCATTTTCTGCTACACATAATCGACTAGAACATGGTGGTTATGCTCGTGAAGTGACCGTTCGTGAACTGCCTATTTCACGCTCGATTGCTGCTGTTAATATACGTTTAAAACCGGGAGCAATTAGAGAGTTGCATTGGCATAAAGAAGCGGAATGGGCGTATATGATTTATGGCGGAGCACGCATTACATCTATCGACGAAAAAGGCCGTAACTTCATTGCAGATGTACAAAAAAATGAATTGTGGTATTTCCCGGCTGGGTTTCCCCATTCTATTCAAGGGTTAAAAGATGGTGCGGAATTCTTATTAGTATTCGATGATGGCCAATTCTCAGAAAATAGTACTTTTCAAGTTACAGATTGGTTAGCACATACTCCTCCAGATGTACTTGAGAAAAATTTTGGAGTTTCAAAGGAATTATTAAAAAATTCACCTAAAAAAGAGAAGTATATGTTTCAAGAAGATGTTCCAGGTGCAATTGATGATGATCGAGTAGAAAGTCCATACGGAACCGTTCCTAATCCTTTTAAATACGAATTATTGAATCAAACACCAATTGAATCAAGTGGAGGCAGGGTATGGATTGCTGATTCTTCTAATTTTAAAATATCTAAAACGATTGCAGCAGCTTTAGTTGAAGTGTTACCGGGTGCAATACGTGAGTTACATTGGCACCCAAATACTGACGAATGGCAATGTTACATCTCAGGTAAAGCAAAAATGACGGTATTTGCTGCTGGAGGTCATGCACGTACATTTAATTATCAAGCTGGTGACGTTGGCTATGTTCCATTTGCAATGGGACATTATGTGGAAAATATCGGTGATGAGCCGCTATATTTTCTTGAGATATTTAAAAGTGATCATTATGCTGATATTTCATTAAATCAGTGGTTGGCACTTACACCTCAGCAGTTAGTTCTTGAAACACTTGATGTGGATAAAAAATTTCTTACAGCTCTTCATAAAGAAAAATATCCGGTTGTGAAATTTAAAAATGAAAATCAATAATATTTTATGTTCATTATGACGTATATGGAATTTTTAGCGAGGTAATATTTTTATCTAATAAAGGATAAAACGGCCATAAAAGCTTTTTCATTTTATATGCAATGCAGCAGTAAATAAATTATAAGTCTTAATGGACGAAATTACGAAATTTGTAAGAAGTATAAACGGGTCAAATCTCATTTAAAAATGATACAATACTTATATAAACCTACACCTTGTTACAAAGTAATAAGGTGTAGGTAAAAACAAAACTTCATTTTATATATTGGAAAAGAGGGGAAGTAGATGTATACAAGTTTAGCGGAATTGGTTAAGCACCCTGTATTTCATCATTTTGCAGAAATTTCAAAGATTCCAAGAGGATCGGGAAATGAGAAAGAAATAAGCGATTATTTAGTAACATTTGCACGAGAGCGTAAATTAGAAGTTTTACAAGACGATGCATGGAACGTCATTATTAAGAAGCCAGCAACAGCTGGATATGAGAATGTACCAACGATTATTATTCAAGGGCATATGGATATGGTATGTGAAAAGAACAAAGCAACTGTTCATGATTTTGAGAAAGATCCAATTCAATTACGAATTGTGGAGGATATGCTGTATGCAAATCAGACAACGTTAGGTGCGGATAATGGGATTGCGGTTGCCTATGCATTATCTTTATTAGACGCAACTGATATTCCACATCCTGCTCTTGAAGTTGTAATTACGACAGAAGAAGAGACAACGATGGGCGGCGCTTTTGCAGTTGATCCGAGTCATTTTAGTGGTAAAATCTTTATTAACATTGACTCTGAAGAAGATCATAAATTGTTAGTAAGTAGTGCAGGCGGTGCGAAAGCAGTTGAAACAATTTCTATTGTTTGGGAAGAAACGCCAGCTAGCGTATTACCATATCGTCTTTTTGTTGGCGGATTAAAAGGTGGACATTCCGGCATGGAAATTGATAAAGAAAGAGGAAATGCCAATAAAATTTTAGGTAGAGTCCTTTATGATTTATCCAATGAAATTGCATTTTTTATGAGTGACGTTCATGGCGGATTAAAAACAAATGCAATCCCGCGTGAAAGTGAAGCAACGCTTTTCCTTTCTGAAAATGATGTACAAAAAGTAGAAGAGAAAGTGAAAGAGTGGACAAGCATTTTACAAGAAGAACTACGCGCTGTAGACCCGGATGTGTATGTTTCTCTTACAAAATCAGAAGAAACAATTGAAAATGTATTTGCAAAAGAAACACAAAAACAACTTATTTCTTCATTATTCTTAATTCCTAACGGTATTCAAAGCATGAGTATGGAAATAAAAGGACTAGTGGAAAGCTCTACAAACTTAGGGGTAGTTGAAACGTTACATAATGAAATTAAATTAAGAAACGAAGTAAGAAGTTCTGTGAAAAGCTTAAAACAGCATATTGTAAATGAAATTAAGCATATTGCAGAAGTAGTAGGAGCGCAGTTTGAGAAAGAATCTGAGTATCCAGAATGGCCATACAATCCAAACTCCTCAATTCGCAGCTTATTTGAAAAGGTGCATAAAGAAAAATATGGAACAGATGTAGAGATTTTTGCGGTTCATGCCGGAATTGAGTGCGGTGTATTTATGGAAAAAATCCCAGGATTAGATGCAATTTCTCTTGGACCAGATATGTTTCATGTTCATACACCAGATGAGCATGTGAACATTCCTTCTGTAGTGAATAACTGGGAGTATTTTATTGAAGTATTGCGCGAGACGAAGTCGTTGATTTAAATAGGTTTGAGATGAAAAAGGGTTGTCCTATAAGTCAGTGTAACTGGCTTGTGGGCAACCTCTTTTTTATGAGTAAGAATTTAATTGCTTTTATTCGTTTTATAATAGAAGATTGCGTTTTTTACTCATGCTTCTTTGTACATTAAAGAATAAACTTAACATGTAAATGAATTGAAAGGAGAAAATGAAATGAATACGTTATTATCTGCGAAAAGTCACGTTCGTATTTAGATTACTTTATTCATCAGTGTCCGACAGTTACAGGATGTTTCAGGTCAAATTTAGAGGATTTCAAGCAATCTGATTCACCTTTTCCAACGCGAATAATCGCTGATGTGGTATATTTGTATCCTCATGCAATGGGAATTTTAGCTATATTTCATAACTTCTTGAAACACGTGGAAAAGAACCGCTTGTCTCAAGAAGAAAGTATACAACATAACAAAACTCACAGGGAAATGTATTTTCTTTGTGAGTTTTGTTATTTAAAAGGGACTTTAGAGATAGTTTTTATTGTTCTGTCTTAAGGGTGTCGATTTTTTGAAAAAATGTCCAGTTTATGGGGATGTTTTAATCTACTACTTGAAATGATCAACTACAAGGCGAAAAGGCAAGGGGGTCTTTTACCTTGTTTTGCATAGTTTCACGCATCCAAGCAAAAAGTAACGTTGGAGGTGAGCAAAGTGGGGCGAAAAATTAAACAGGATCCGTCTAGAGCAGGTCTTGAATCTTCACAAGTTGAAGGTCAAGGGACGACTACGCGTGAAACAGGTTCCATTCAAGTGTCTTCATCAAATAAGAAGCAAAAACGTAGTTAATCATTATGTTTCATGAGTTTACTAAGTAACGTAGTAATGTAAATAAGTCATTGGAATTAATAAGTATAATTCCAATGACTTATTATTTGAGAAAAAATTAGAAATGAATATAACGAATTGTTCAAATATAAGAGTTCAATAATATTAAAGGGTTTTAACTGAAGATATTGAATAAATTACCATAAAAGCAAAAAAAGTAATAGGGAGTATGTTTCTGCTGTAAATGGTGGTGGTGGCGAGTTAATAGCAAACAAGGTAACAGTGATAGATTGGGAAAAGTTTGTAATTGCACCTCTTTAGAAACAACTGATTTTCTTGAAAAAGTGGACTGTCTAATTTTTTTAGACAGTCTCAGTCTGTGGAGAGAGTCTTCTCTATATAAAAAATATCCTGAATCTCATTTTTTGAGAATCAGGATATTTGCGTTATAAGGGGTCATTATACATGCACCTCACTTTTTCATAGGATATCTACAGTATACAAAAAAACGTAGGCTTACACCTACCGACATTCATCTCCCAGCTAAAATTGGTGTTTCACACCTTCACATTTTAGAGGAAGGAGTCTTCTGTCGGAAAACGATAAATTTTTGGTAACTACTCAGTCACTCTATAAAAAAACGATAGAAAAGCATTTTTT
>NZ_JBALLY010000103.1:10016-12549 GCF_036963045.1 Bacillus sp. JJ864
ATGGCTGAGTAGTTACAATTTTTCTTTTTCATACTGATTACGCCCTTTTTTAAGATTCTAATATTAACTTGTCGGAATTTTGAAAATTCATTACCCCGAATCAAAATTTTTTATCAACTTATTTACAAGTAATTAAAATATTAATTGAAGGTATTTGGGTTATTATGTCAAATTTTCAATAATAAAGAAAGGAGGTAACCTATAAATTAATTCATCATTACTTAAATCGGGAGGGACACATTATGTTTAAAGAAATTCAGAAATCAAGAAAAAGTAAGGTATTTGGAATTATTACAATTGCTGCTTTAACTTTTGGTATTGGAAGTAATGTATTTGCTGGTTCTAGTTATACAACGATTAAAGCAGTTTCTGATGGCGAAGATGGACCTACTGCATATATGAGTAAAGGATCTGTTTCTATGTCAGGAGCAAATTATGATACTTCAAATAACTCATTATGGGTTGAGCTTTATAGAAATGTAACTGGTCCAGATGTAAGGGTTGGAGGTAAAGAATTAAATATTGAAAGCTCCAGTAGTTGGTCTCATGAAAACGGTTCATCTGGAAATTACTACGTACATCTTGATCCTGATGGTCCTTATTATACTGGTTGTAATGGTTGGGGACAGGCTGTTAGATAAAAGGAAGACAAGGGAGGGAAAAGGAGAAATAACTTTCTCCCTCCTTTTTCTTAAAAAATAAATGCTGATAGGTGTGGAAATGATGTTAAAAAGGATAATTGATGCTTGGTTAGTTGAATTGAAGCTATTATTACGAAATATTTATTTTTGGATATTAATTATAGTATCTATCCCTTTTTTCGCAATTCAATATAATAGACTTCTGCCATTAAATCCAGGAGATGCTTTGACCTCAACAGCTTTTATTATACAAGCTGGTATTTTCATGAATATGATTTTAGGATTTCATATCATGAAACAAGAAGTGGTATCTTATTCTGAGGAAATTTTTAATACTTTACCAAGGGGTTATTTTGTTAAATCTATAGGGAAAATATTAACGTTAGTTACTTTGACTATAGGATTTGTTTTATTGGCTCTAATAATATTGTATATTGTGTATTCCTTTCACCCTATTCCAAAGATATTTTACCTAAAAGCTATTCCATATTTATTTTTATACTTTGGAATATCTTTTCTGATTTCAGGGTTAATTGGGTTAGGGATAGGGATATATACTAACTCAAAAATTGCGTACATTTTCTTTGTTTTCATTTGGATTTTATTAGGACCTTTAAATATAGCTACATTAGAGCCTATTATGACTATAATCAAAAGAGATCTCTCTGGTATTCTCATATTCTTAAATCTTGGACAAACAGATCCTAATGAACCTTATGATCCTGTTTATGGCCTACCAATAGAAACGCAACGCTGGATAATAAAAGGAATTATGTTAACCATAGTACTTACAGTGGTTTTATTGATGCTATTGAAAAAATCTTATGTAGGAAACTTTAAAACAAAACTTTCTATTACAATAGCTTCTTTGCTTATTCTCGCACCCCTTATATACTCATATATGCAGACAAATCAGATTGTAACAATTTTACATGGTCAAGATTCAATATTGAGGTATGACTATAGTTATTATAAACAAAATCCGGATGTCTATTTTAAAAATAGTAATAAATTAATTCTTAATTCTTACAATATCCAATTAAAAAAATCCAGAGCTTTATCTGCCAAAGCAATAATGGAATTAACTACTACAACTGACAGTAAAGAGTTTATATTTAGTTTGTATCATCGCTTAAAAGTAAAAAGCGCAAAATTAAATGGAAAGATGGTGAATATTAAACAAAAAGGTGATCAGATAAACATAACCTCAACGGAATTAATTAAAAAAAATGAGAAAATAAAAATTGAAATTGAATATAAGGGCCTAAGTTCTCCGTTCTATTTTGCTAATGAACAATCTATAATGTTACCTAGCTATTTTATTTGGTATCCAATTCCAGGTTCACATCAAGCGATGAAAGTAAAAGATGGTGAACTAAAACATATTCCAATGGAGCTTAATAATGATGTGCAATTTGACTTAAAATATAATGGTAATTTGGATTTGAAAACAAATATCCCATATAAAGGAAATGGACATTGGTCTGGGTATACCAAAGATGGTTTAACAGTAGTAGGTGGACTAATGGAAAGCAAAAAGGTTAATGATAAAGAAATAGTCTTCCCTACATCTATGACGTTTTTATACAAAGAAATTCCATCTTATTTAAAAGAAATTCATGAGATTACTAATGAGATAAATAAGGATCTAAATGTAAAATTAGATAGTGATAAACATAATATATTTTTTATTTCTACTCCAAAATGGTCTGAGAGAACGCCTTCAAATCTCTTAATACTAAATAATCAAATATTTGTTGGAATTACCCAAGACTATAATGGGGCTGATTTATTAACAGACAAATCTATCTTAATACCTTCCGTTTTGCAATCAATTCTTTCCAATAAAGATTTATTAGAACAAAATGAAGAGGTTAAATATTTCTTTGTAT